>CALMOO010000347.1:0-9138 GCA_937871705.1 uncultured Hymenobacter sp. | reverse complement strand
ACCTGCGACGCATACGTCGACAAATACATGGCCGCCTGCCCCGCCGAGTTGCCCCCCCCGATGATGTAAACGGGCTGCTCTTTACAGCTGCGCGCCTCGGTGCGCGCCGCGCCGTAGTACACGCCGGCGCCGCTCAAGCGGTCGAGACCCGGCGCGTCGAGCGTGCGGTAGCTCACGCCGGTAGTCAGGACTACGGCCTTAGCGCGAATGGCCGACTTGTCGCTCATCGTCAATACCTTATACCCGTCCTGCACGCACAAGTCCACTACTTCCTGCGGCGCCATAAATTCGGCGCCGAGGCGCGTGGCCTGCGTCCAGGCGCGGTGGGCTAGCTCGGCCCCGCTCACGCCGGTCGGGAAGCCCAGGTAGTTCTCGATGCGTGATGACGAGCCCGCCTGTCCGCCCGGCGTTTGCTTTTCAATAATGAGCGTTTTCAGGCCTTCCGACGCGCCGTACACGGCCGCCGCCAGCCCGGCCGGCCCAGCGCCGATAACCACCACATCGTACAACTCCTGCTTGGCCTCGACGAGCAAGCCCAGGTGCCGGGCCAGCTCCAGCTTGTCGGGGCGCGCCGCGTGGTGGCCGTCGGGGCACAGCACCACGGGTAGGTCATCGGGCCCGAAGCCACTGGCGGCCAGTAGGGTAGCGGCTTCGGCATCCTTCTCAAAATCGAGCCACTGATAGCCCACCATGTAGCCGCTTAGAAAATCTTTGAGCTCGTGCGAGAGCGGCGACCACTGAAAACCAATGAGTCGGATGCCCGCGAAAGCCGGCCGGTACGTAGCCTGCCAGCTGGCCAACAGGTCGTGCAGGGTAGGGTAGAGGAGCTGCTCGGGCGGGTCCCAGGGCTTGAGCAAGTAGTAGTCGAGCTGCGCCGAATTGATGGCCTGAATAGCTGCCGTGGTGTCGGCATAGGCCGTGAGCAGCACCCGCTTGGTGCCCGGAAATAGGGCGCGCGCGTGGGTCAGCACTTCTACCCCCTCCACGTCGGGCATCCGCTGGTCGGCCAGCACCAGGGCCAGGGGCTCGGCGTGGGCGCGCAGCTCGTCGAGCGTCGTCAGGGCTTCCGGCCCCGAGCCAACGCTCAGGATGCGGTAGTTCTTGCGAAACTCCTCGCGCAGGTCGCGGATAATAGCGCCCAGCACCTGCGGGTCGTCGTCAACGGTCAGAATGATAGGCTTTTTCATAGAGTGCTATACGCTTGGCAACCAAGCAGTAAAAGTGGTGCGGCCCGGCTCGGAGGAGGCTTCTAGCCGCCCGCCGTGCTCCTGCATAATGCGCCGGGCAATATCGAGGCCCTGGCCGCTGCCCTCGCCGGGCGGCTTGGTGGTGAAGAAAGGCTCAAACATATGCGTCAATACCTCGGGCGCGATGCCCGTGCCATTATCCTCAATGCAGACGCACACGAAGTCATTTTGCTTTTTGACGTGCACCGCCAGCTCGCCGCCTTTGCTTGGCAGCGCATCCAAGGCATTATCAATCAAGTTAGTCCAAACCTGATTAAGACTGCCCACCTGCCCCAAGACGGGGGGTAGGCCAGGGGCGTAGTCGCGGGTGAGGCGCACGTTTTTCTCGCGCAAGGCGTGGGCAAAAATATTGAGCGTGCTGTCGAGCCCAATAGTGACGTCTAGCTTCTCGCGCCCACCGGCGCGGTCCACGTGCGAATAGGTTTTTACGTCAGAAACCAGCGTGCTGATGCGCTGGCTGGCTTCGCGAATATCGCTGGCCAGGCGCAAAGCCGTGAGCTGGCCGCTGAGCCAGGCAAAGGCGGCGGGCCGGGTATCGGCCGGTAGCTGCGCCGCCACCGGGATGAGGGCAGCCAGCGAGAGGCCAGCATCGAGCAGGCCGGTGGCCAGGGCGTAGCCATCGGGGCAGCCCTGGGTTTCGAGCCAGTCGGCCAGTTCGTCTTCGCGGTCGGCGGCTTCGAGCGCGCGCAGGGGGGTAGCGGCTCCGGTGGGCAGCACGGCTAGTGCGGCCAGCGCCGCGGCAGCCTCGGGCGGCGGGCAGGTGGTGAGCAGGTCCTTCAGCAAGGAAGGCTTGGCTTGCAAGGCCGTGTGCAGCGCCGCCGCCGCGCGGCTGATGGCGGCGGCCGGGTTGTTCAGCTCGTGCGAGAGGCCGGCCGAGAGCTTGCCTAGCGCCCGCAGCTTGTCGTCGCGCTCTTGGGCGCGCACCTCGTCGCGGGCGCGGTCGCTCATGATGCCCACCAGCCGCTGCACGAGCTCGGGGCTCACATGCTCGAGGGCCGAAAACTGGCTGCGCGGTAGCAGGTACAGCACGGTTTCGCCTACCGCATTGCCTTGACCTTTAAAGACTTCTAGGCGCGAGTAGGGCAGTACGCCGCTCACGTGGCCGGCTTCAACCCGAAAAATCGCCTCGTACTGGCCGTTGCGCTTGCCGTAATACTGCATGCCGCCCGACACCACGCCGAGCATGACATCGGCCGGCGCACCGGCGCTCACGATGGTTTCGTCGGGGGCGTACTGCCGCAGCTCGCCTGCTTGCAGCAGCCAGTCTAGCACTTCGGTAGGTAAGCCTTGGAACGCAAGTAGGCTGCTCAAGGCAGCAGAGTCGGGGGCGAGAAGCTGGGACATACCGTACTAACTAACAGAGTGCCGGACAAGTTGGTAGCCCACGGGGCCACGATGCCGTAAAGAAAACGAGCCGGGCCGCACGTCGGGCTTAAAGTACGTGTTCTTTTGTACCGTGACTGACGTTTCCGCTTCGCCTACCCCCCTCCTTACCCGCGAGCAGGTGCTGCGCGCCATGCGCCTGGTTGAGCGCGAAGGCCGCCGCCTGCCGCCCAGCACCGTGTACGAGCTGCTGTACCGAGGCCGCCGCTACCCACCCCGCGCCGTGGCCGAGCTGGCCTACCGCCTGGCTCAGGCCGACCCCAAAGCGCGCTGGCCCCACCCGGCCGGCCAGCCCACCAACACTGCCCTCGAAGCCCTCGACTTTACCATTGTGGCCAAGCGCCCCGTGCTAGCCGCCGGCTCGGCCCAAGACCAGGGCCAGGCCGCCGAGCAGCAAGCCGAAGACCTGTATACCGGCGCCCCTACCCCCACCCACAAGCCCGAGTCCGCAGCCTCAGCCGTAGCTGAGGATACGGCGCCCTACACCAGTCCAGCGCCGGTTTACACAGAGCACGAAGCTATGGCTGAGCTGTTTATCTCGGCCGAGGAGCTGGCGGCGGCTCTCGCGGGCCTGCGCCGCCGCCGGGCGCTGCTGCTGCAAGGCCCACCCGGCACGGGCAAAACTTTTCTGGCACGCCGGCTGGCCTGGCTGCTGCTGGGGGCGCAAGACGACAGCCGCATTGAACTGGTGCAGTTTCACCCCAGCTACGGCTACGAAGATTTTGTGCTAGGCTTTCGGCCCGGCACCGATGGGCAGTTTGGGCTGGTGCCGGGTGTGCTACCCCTGCTTTGCCAGCGGGCCGCGGCCGACCCTGAGCGGCCATATTTTCTGCTGATTGAAGAATTAAACCGCGGCAACGTGGCCCGCATTTTTGGCGAATTGCTGGTGCTGCTGGAGCCAGCGCAGCGCGGCCCCGCCCACGCCCTGCGCCTGCCCTACGCGCCGCCAGAGGCGCCGCTGTTTTACGTGCCCGAAAACCTCTACGTCATCGGCACCCTTAATCTGGCTGACCGCTCGCTGGCGCCGCTCGACTATGCCTTGCGCCGTCGCTTCGCGTTTGTGAACATGCACCCACAGTTTGGGTCGCCGTTGCAAGCACTGTTGCGCGCCGCTGACGTGCCCGAAAACTTAATTACTCACCTAGCCGAACGCCTGCCCGAACTCAACCAAGTCATCACCGATGACCCCGAGCTGGGAATTGATTTTGTGCTGGGCCACAGCTATTTCTGCGCGCCACCCGTTGCGCCGCAAGAAGCAACGGGTTGGCTGCGGCTGGTAGTTGAGCAGGAAATCGGCCCGCTGCTGGCTGACTATTGGCGCGAGCAGCCAGCTACGGCTGCCGCTCACTTGCGCCGCTTGCTGCAAGGACTGTAAAAGCTGGTATAGCTGGCTGCAGTTACGCGCTTAGCGCGTAACTGCAGCCAGCTATTTAGGAACGTCTATTTTTCAAATGATACCCCTCGCTACGCTTTACTACCTGCTCTGCTACGCCTGGCAGCGCCTGCCTGCGCCGGCCGTGCTGCAAGCCACCGAGGCTACGCCTTTTCACCGGCCGCTGGAGCTGCTGACCCAAATGCTGCTGCACGCCACCCGCACGCTGCTGCGCCGGGGCCTGCCGCTGGGCTTCCAAACTCAGGAGGCCGAATTGCGCGAGCTGCGGGGCCGCATCGAGCTGGCCCCCAGCCTGGGCCGCGGGCTGCTGCCGCAAGGCCGCGCTGTATGTACCTACGAGGAACTGAGCGCAAACCTGCCCTTGCACCAGCTGTTGGCCGGCACCATTGGCGCCTTGGCCACCCACCGCGCTGTGCCCGTGGCGCTGCGCCGCGAGCTAAGCCAGCTGCGCCGTCGCTTTCCGGCCCAGGTGGTGCCGCTGGTGCCGACGGCAGCTATTTTCCCGGTTCTCCGCCGCCAGCGTCCGGCTGCTGAGGCAGCTTTTCTGCTGCACCTCTGCGAGCTTATTTACGAAACAGCCCTGCCCGCACCGACCGAGAATGGTCGCAGCCGCTTCTTCGATTTTCGGCGCGACGAGCGCCTGATGGCGCGGCTTTTCGAGCAGGCAGTGCGCAATTTTTACCGCCGCGAGCAGCGCCAGTACCGCGTTTTTGTCGAAACCATTGCCTGGCAGGCCACCGCTTCGCAGGCCCAAGACATAGCTCTGCTGCCCACCATGCTCACCGACACCACGCTCGAAAACGCCCAGCGCAAAATCATCCTCGACACCAAGTACTACGCTGCTGCCCTGCGCCCGCGCTACGACCAGCCCCGCCTTATTGCGCCGCACCTCTACCAGCTCTACGCCTACCTCCAAAACCTGCGCCCTACCCCTGGCCAGCAGCTCGAAGGCATCTTGCTCTATCCGGCCGGGCACGGCCCAGCCGCCACCGATGTGCGCTACTCCTTGGGCGGGCACCCGGTGCGCATCGTCACGCTCGATTTGCACCAGCCTTGGCCCGGCATTGCCGCCGACCTACTGGCCCTGGTACGATAAGCCATTGTGAAGGCGAGGTTTAGCTCGAAGCAGGGGGGTAGGAGGCTTGCTTGAAAGGCACAAAAAAGGCCCGCGCATTGCTGCGCGGGCCTTTTAGTTTGGTATAGTCAGCCGCAGACTGCGTCTGGGCTTGGTAGACTATTGGCCGCTCGTGGTCGAGCCAGAGGTCGAAGCACCAGCAGTCGAGCCACCAGCGGTCGAAGCGCCGGCCGTAGAGGCACCAGCGGTCGAAGCACCAGCCGTCGAAGCGCCGGCCGTTGAAGCACCAGCGGTCGAAGCGCCAGCAGTTGAAGAAGCGTCGCCGCTCGTAGCAGGAGCACCCGTGCCAGTAGCACCAGCGCCAGCGGTCGAAGTAGCCGAAGAGTCGGTGCTCATCGTGCTGCTCGACTCGGTCGAAGCAGGAGTAGTCGAAGTGCTTTCGGTAGTCGAAGCAGTCTTAGATTCGCACGAAGTCAGGGCAACAGCCAGGAACAGGGCAGATACTTTCAGAAGGTTGTTCATCTTGGGGTAAATTTGGAAGAGGGTTAACGAAAATTCTGCCCTTAATCCAGCTACCACCGCCAGGTAACCCAGTAGCTGGAAAAAATTATTAAAAAAATTATGGTTGGGTTACTAATGCCTGTTAGTTGGCATTAACCCCCGAAGCGAATGAACATGGATAGCTCAACGGCGCTGGCCGCCGATGCCCATCTAATCAAAGCCATCCAAAGTGGCGATGAGCGGGCCCTCAGCCAGCTTTACCGCCTGCACTGGCCAATGGTATCGCACTTCGTGCTGCAAAACAGCGGTTCCGAAGACGATGCCCGCGATGTGTACCAGGAAGGCGTAATGGTGTTTTATGAAAAAGTACGCGAAGGCTCGCTGGAGCTAAGCTGCCAGATTAAAACCTACCTCTACGCCGTTTGCCGCCGCCTGTGGCTCAAGCGCCTCACCAACAAGAGCCGGCTGCACGGTGTGCGCCTGCTCGACGATGATGACTACGGCCCCTACCTCAACACTGGCGCCGAAGACGACCTGCAAGAAGCCGAAGAGCGCGACCGGCGCTTTGCGACCATGAGCGAGGCGCTCACCCACCTGGGCGAGCCCTGCCGCTCGCTGCTCGAAGGCTTTTACCTGCTCGATAAATCGATGCAGGACCTTACGGCGGAGCACGGCTACACTAATGCCGACACCGCCAAAACCCAGAAGTACAAGTGCTTAACGCGCTTGAAGAAATTGTTTTTCGCTAGTTATAAAGAAGCTTAACTATGCCATGCTGAGCTTGCGAAGCATCGTTTCACGTTAGGAATAGTAACCCAACGATTTGGACGTGAAACGATGCTTCGCAAGCTCAGCTTGACACCCTTATTATGCAAACCGAAGCCGATTACTACGCGCTCTTTGAAGCTTACCAGCGCGGTGAGCTGGCGGCAGGCGCGCGCGCCGACTTGGAGGCGCGCCTCAGCGCCGACCCGCGGCTGCACCAGCGCTACGCCGAATTTGATGAGCTAACCAGCACGCTGCGTACTTACGGCGAGCGCCGCCGCACCCGCCAGACTATCAGTGACTTGCACGCCTCCATGCTAGCTGCCGACGAGGCGCCGGCTTCTGAGAGCACTAGCACGGGCCTCACGCACAGCGTGAACCCGATGCTGCGCATCTCGCGCACCGAGCAGAAGCTGCGCGATTTCTGGAATGGCCACCGCGCCACAATGGGGGTAGCTGCTTCGGTGGCCGTGCTGGCCGTGTTTTGCACACTGCTGGGGCTAGAGTGGTGGCGCGCTGCCCAGACGCGGCCCTCGCAGTATGGCTACACTGTGATGAACCGCGAAATTGCCAAGCTTAAGCAAGGCCAGCGGGCTATCACAGCCAAGCTAAATGGTAGTGCGCCAGCTGCTCCTGTTATAGAAAATAAGTACAGCGGCACGGGCTTCGCCCTCACCGCCGACGGCTACATGGTCACCAGTTCGCACGTTATTCAAGGGGCTGATTCACTGCTGATTGAAGGCCGCGACCACCAGCGCTACCACGCCGAAACGGTGTATTCAGATGTGAAGCACGACCTGGCCATCTTGCGGATTAAAGATGCCAAGTTCGACGGCTTCGGCCGGCTGCCCTACACCTTCAAGGCGGGGCAGGCTGACTTGGGTGAGCGCGTGTACACGCTGGGCTACCCCCGCGAAGACGTAGTATACGGCGAAGGTGCCTTGAGCTCCCGCTCGGGCTTCAATGGTGACACGGCTTTCTACCAGGTGAGCATTCCGGTGAACCCCGGCAACTCGGGCGGTCCGTTGCTCGATGCGCAGGGCAACCTAATTGGGGTGGTAAGCGGCCGGCAAGATGACGCGCAGAGCGCCGCTTTCGCTACCAAGTCGTCATACCTGGTACGGCTCGTCGATTCGCTCAAGAGCAAGCAGCCCGCCCAGCCCTACCACTTGCCCCGCGCCAACCAGCTGGCTGGCGCCGGCCGGCCGCAGCAGCTCAAGCGCTTGCAGGATTTTGTGTTCGTGGTAAAAGTGTACGAATAGAAGCAGCATAAGGAAGCTCCGAAATGAGAAAGCTCCGCCAGTTGGCGGAGCTTTTTTTGTGCGTTTTACCGCCGGTAGCTGACACCTTTTCTCCTAGGTAAAAAATTATTTATCAGCGATTAAACCTTAAATTAAAATGTCAATCCTACTGCTGATTCTACCCACCCGCTGCCTATGAAACGCCGAGCTTTCCTCCAGCGAAAAACGTCTGTGCTGGCCGCGCCCGTAGTGGCAGCTGGGCGGCGCCCTACCCCCCTGCCGGGTACGGCCCTGGCGGCCACCGACCCGCCCGAAACGGTGAGCCCCTACGCCAACAAAACGCTGCCGCGCCGCAATGACACCACGGCCACTACCCTGGCCGCCTACACCGGCCCGTGGGGGCCCGACCAGGCGGCGCACCTGCTGCGCCGCTGCTTATTTGGGCCTACGCGGAGCGAGATTCAGACGGCTGCGGCCTCAAGTCTGGGGGCGGTGCTCGATGCCCTACTCGCGGTGCCGCCTACCCCCGGCCCGCCGCTGAACGTGGCGGCGGCCGATACTACGGTACCCATTGGTCAAACGTGGGTGGGCCAGCCCTTCAGCCAGCCCCTGGAGGGCGTGCGCCGCACGTCGCTGCGCGACTGGTGGCTGGGCCAGCAACTCACGCAGGGCACGTCGCTATGCGAGAAGATGACGCTGTTCTGGCACAACCACTTCGTGGTGGAGTTTGGCAATATCAACAGCGCGTTTTATGGCTACGAGTACGTGCGGCTATTGCGCCAGTACGCGCTGGGCAATGCCAAACAGCTGGCCAAGGACATGACCATCAACCCGGCCATGCTGCGCTATCTTAATGGTAACCAAAGCACTGTCAGCGCGCCCAACGAGAACTACGGCCGCGAGCTGCTCGAATTATTCACTATTGGCAAGGGGCCGCTCATTGGCACCGGCAATTACACTAACTACACCGAGGCCGACGTGCAGGCTGCCGCCAAGGTGCTCACCGGCTGGCGCGACAACGCCACCACTGTGGCCGGCTACTTCACGGCCAGCCGCCACGACGCCACCACCAAGCAGTTTAGCAGCGCCTTCGGCAACGCCAAGATTGCGCCCAACGGCGCTGACGAGTACAAGGACCTGATTGAGTTAATCTTTAAGCAGCCCGAAACGGCGCGCTTTCTGGTGCGGGCGCTTTACCGCTGGTTTGTGTATTATGTGATTGATAGCCAAGTAGAAACTAACATTATTCAGCCGCTGGCCGATATTTTTGTCAAGAATGGCTACGACGTGGTGCCGGTGCTGCGGGCCCTGCTGAGCTCGCAGCACTTCTTTGATGTGGCCAACGTGGGCTGCTTTATCAAGAGCCCGCTCGACTTTACGGTGGGCGTGTGCCGGCAGCTAGAAGTAGTTTTTCCGCCGGCTAGCAGCGTGGTGGCGCAATACGGCATGTGGGACTACCTCAACTCCTTAGCCAACGTGCAGCAGCAGTATCTCGGCGACCCGCCCACCGTGGCCGGCTGGGTGGCCTACTAC
>CALMOO010000346.1:2403-11374 GCA_937871705.1 uncultured Hymenobacter sp. | reverse complement strand
AGCTAGGAGAATATCTATCTTAGAAAACTTGACCAAATTCAAATAGGTCGGTTTTGCCAGCCTCGACGTGGGTTATTTGCTCATCCTCCCCATTAACATTAACTCGGAGTCTCGCCCATATATGTCTAGTAGCAGCATAACTATCTACACCGGCTTCTAAATCATCCAATCCGCTATCGGCTTCGTCACACTTCTCTTTTATGCCGCTAATGACACGTACGATTGAGTTCAAATCTGTAACTGAATTAAATTCATTCATTATATAGCGGAAAATCGATTGAAACAATCCAATTGTTTCTGGGGACTCGTCAGGGGCGTGAACTGCACCGGTATACCCCCAGTAAATGGCGTTGCACTTAGCAGCTGCTCTTCCTAGGTAGTTTGCAGTATAACAAGCATAAACGTAGCAAATTCTGTTGCTTAGTAGTGTAGCTTCTTCAGAGCATATAGCTTGATTGTCTTCGTTGTCATATAGGAATGTGGGATTTCCATGCGACATGGCAAATAAATCATCTTGACTATTTGAAAACGCCTCTAATATTTTTTCTTTAGTAGCGCCAGTTTGCGACAAAATCGTATGACCATTAGGGAGCAATGGAGCTATTATATTAAAGTTCGCTCTAGTTGCATCATCATAAGCAGTTATGAAAAAAATCATTGCTATTTGTTTGCTTGGCGCCTTAATAAATCCCTTGAAATTCTTAGTAAATCAGAAGTATACTGTTGCCCTCCTCTATATTATCTAGCATTTCACTTGCTGTAATCTTGGTTCCATCAAGGGTTTTGTAAATAATTGCATTGCTAGGCACAACTTCCTTAATTAAATTAGCAAAAATCCTTCTGTCTAAATTAGCAGCCATCGAAGACATTTCGAGGTGGTTTTCAATGCCAAGAATTCTTGCTATACCGTTTAAGAAATAGTTCAGTGAAAATGAACGCGCTGCTGCTTTCTTGATATCTATATCTACTAAAAACCCGTATTTGCCTTTGTGGTCGTTCAGCAGATTGGTGACAACTTGTTTAGGATAGGGGATTTCTTCAGGTAACGGGAGCCTGTTCAGTATGTCCACCCTAGCTTCTGATGTCATAAGGGGCTTAAGTAAATCAGTATCGGAAAAAAGCCATGCTTCCACCGCTGGTACTGCAAAGAAGACATCTACTCTATCTCTACTTAATTCGAGCGATTCACTGGCTAAAGCATCTGGTATTGTTGGTTTATTAGAGTCTAATAAAATTGCTGTGTGTTCGTCGGAAAAATAATCATATCCGCTATAAGCGAGTTGTTTTACTTTTATCACATCAGTCACAATTTGAAAATTTATTCTCCTAGTTGGATAATTCGCCGCTTGCAAAAGCGTTTGGACGATGTCAAAACTGACCTTGCTTTCTACTACTAGCGTGAGGGATTTCATAGTTTACATACTTAAAATGTGCATGTGATACTGGCCTGTAATTTTGTGGGGGCAAAGAGCCGTGCCCGAGCAAAAGGCCTGCTATCGTCGAAGGTCAAGTAGAGCATATTAGAAGACCATGCCTCGTAGCTATACTGTTAGGCACTAGTTATGGATTTCAATTTGGTCGATTATACCCGCTACGCAGCAGGCTGATAGTTTTATCCTTGGCGGCAATCAAGGCATCCTTGGCCGCTACGAGGCCCTGACTCGCCTCCAGGGCCAGGCGGCACACGCCGAGTTGCTCGGCCAGCTCGTGGGCGGCGGTATTGCCAATCTTAATCTTTTGGGTGTTGCCGATGCCAGCCCGGTTGAAGGAGCCGTTTAGGAAATAGGTAGGCTTGACGCGCAGGGCCTGGGCCAGCTTCCTTACTTCCGAGAGGCGCGGGTCGCCGAGCTGACAGAGGGCACGCAGCTCGGCCTCGGTAGGTTGGCTTGCTACTTGAGCGTAGAGATAAGTAGCATTACCTCGATGACGATTATGATCGCTAGTAGCACAGCTCTATGCGTTTGCGGCGAATGATGGGCTTAGTCAGATGCAAGTTCTTCACGTAGGCGGCCACCTTGAGAATATGCACAACTCGCAGCAGGTGTGCTAGGTGCAGGCTGACCCCACCCATTAAGAGAAAAAACGGTAATACGTTTGCTAAGACTTTCCATGTGGGTGGGCTAGAGAAGAGGCAGATTTCAGCGGAAATTTAGCAACTACAAGTAGTAAAAGCTTCTAAGTCGGGCGCAAAACCGGGGGCATATTTGCAAAAACCCAGTTTCTATATCATTAAACGGCATGTTGTAATACGGGCAGGGGTTAATACTATCATCGGGGTTGGCGGCGGGCAAGGGCGCCGAAACCATTACCCACCTGCGCCGGGCTTCGCTGGGCGTGCGGCCCTACGCAGCGCTACTCGAAAACACATTTTTTCGGGGCGCAGCGGCTACCTACCAGCTCGCGCCGCGCTGGGAAGCCACAGCGTTTGCTTCGCGCAAAAACATCGATGCGAATGCACAGCAGCGCACTGACTCGCTGGCGCAGTACGATGAGTTTAGCACCAGCCTGCTGACCACGGGCTTTCACCGCACCAGCACCGAAATTGCTAACCGCCAACGGCTGGCCGAAACCGTGGGCGGTGGCCACCTCGGCTACCTTAGCGCCGACGGCGACCTGGCGGTGGGCTTTACGGCAGTGGGCACGCACTACGGCATGGCGTACCAGAAGCGCCCGGAGCCCTACAATCGCTACGAGTTTAGCGGGCAAAACAACCTGACTGCGGGCGTGCACTACAGCTATGGCTGGCGCAACCTGCTGCTCTTTGGCGAGAGCGGGGGTAGTAGCGGCGGTGGACTAGGCACTCTAAATGGCCTGCTCGCCAGCCTCGGCCCTACCGTAGACGCGGCGGTGCTGGTGCGCCACTACGACGTTGATTTTCACACCACCTACGGCAACGCGCTGAGCGAAAACACTCGCGACATTAACGAAAGCGGCCTGTACGTGGGGCTAAAAGTGCGGCCGCTGGCGCGCTGGGAAGTTTCAGCTTACTTCGACCAATTCCGGTTTCCGTGGCTGCGCTACCGGGTAGGCGCACCCAGCCAGGGACAGGATGCGCTGTTGCGCCTGGCTTTTACGCCTACCAAAACCAGCCTACTCTACGCGCAGTACCGGGCGCGCCTCAAGCCGCTCGACCTGCCCGCGAGCCTGGGGCGGCCAGTGCCGCTGCCCGGCCAGCAGCTTCGCCACTCACTGCTCGTGTATTGCGAGGCGCAGCCCACAGCGCAGCTCGGCTTGCGCACGCGCCTGCAAGCCAGCTACCTGCGTGCCGACGACGGCCTACCCTGGCGCCGCGGCTACGTGCTAAGCCAAGATGCCTCGGTGCAGCTGGCGCGCCGGGTGCAGCTCGCGGCGCGCTACGCCGTGTTCGACACCGACGACTATGACACCCGGCAGTACATGTTTGAGCAAGACGTGCTGTACGCCATCTCCGTGCCGGCGCTGTACGGCCAGGGCACCCGCGCCTATTTTATTGCCCAGCTTGGCTTCAGCAAGCACTTCACGATGTGGCTGCGCTACGCCGAAACGCGCTACCGGCACCAAACTACCATCGGCTCGGGGCTGGAAGAAATTCAGGGTTCGGTGCGCTCGGAAGTAACGGCACAGGTGCGCTACCGTTTGTAGCCTGAACCGTAGCAGCCTAGGAGTTGAAAAATGCGTTTAAGCACTTGTCTAGCTTGACAAACAAGTACTTAACCTCATCCTTTCAACTCCTAAGTTCTTATGGAAAAACCAATTTCGCGCCAGCTCCACGGCGCCTCCGACTTTAGCTATATCCCCCTGGCGCTGGCCCTGCCGAAGCTGGCTGGCTTTGAAAATAAAAAAACTGCTGCCCTGCTCACCAAGGTAATGGCAGGTAATATTCTGGCCGTCGGCTTATTTACGCGGGCCGAATGGGGTGCCTTCAAGAAAATACCTTTCAAAACCCACTTGCTCCTGGATGTAGTGGCTGGTACGCTAGCAATTGGTGCGCCCTGGCTGCTTGGTTTTTCGAAGAACAAAGCGGCTCGCAATGCCTTTTTGCTGCTCGGAGGATTTAGCCTGCTAGCCGGCACGCTGTCTAAGCCCGAGGAAATGCCCAAATACCGCGAGCTAGGCGAGCAGCAGTAAACCCGTAAAACGAAGTGGCCTGCCATTTCCCGAACCAAACACGTGGCGCGGGAAATGGCGGGCCACTTCGTTTTATTTTACAATCAGGCATCGGTTTTTATTAGCACTAGCTGCGCATTATCAGCCTGGCCAATTTTACGCCTAAAACTTAGATAATCAGTATATATACTTGGGGGTAGGGTAGCGCTTTTGGGTCGGCGCAGCTCGAGCTGCCGTACGTACTGCAAGGTGCCATCGGGCAGGGCTACGTACCGGCTCACATACACTCCGTAGGGTGAGGTCAACTCTACGGGCTGGGGTAGGTTTTCAACTTTAAAACCAGCGGGCAGGTGCAGCCGCACTGTGTCTTGGCTGAGGCTGGCCGGCGGCAGCGCCAGCGGCGCCTGGCGCGGGCCAACTTGGGCCGGCAGCGCCGCCAGGTGCCCCAGCAGATTGGGCTCTAGCAGCAAACGGCGGCCAGCCGGGGTAGCCAGACCAGGCAGGTCGAGGCCCAGGGTTTCGAGCACGCCGGGTAGCGCCTGGGGGGTAGCAACCGGTGCAGAAGTTAAGCGCAGGCTAGTGACCGTAAAGTGGCTCAGATGCAAGCGGTTCGATACATATTTTTTCTGCTCCTCGGCATCAGCTTCGTGCAGCAGCTGGGCGTAGCGGTCCTGGGCCAGGCCCAGGCGGTGTGTGCGCACAGTAGCTTTAGCGCTACCATCGGCAGCGAGCCATAAATCGGTGCGGCGCTGCTGGCGGTTGGCCTGGGCGCCGTAGCGGGGGGTAGCCACCAGTCGGCCGCCTTCAGGCGTGAGCAGCAGCGCGTGGCGGTTGCCAGTGAAAGAGCCCATGTAGCCAAACGCCGTGGTCTGGCTCGTGCATTCGAGCCACACCGTGTCGGCGGGGGTAGCGCCGCGGGCCGCCAGCGGCAGGCATAGGATAGCGTGGTTGAACTGGCTGCTCGGAAAGCTGCTCCGCACGTCGGCGTGGTCGGCACCGGCTCCTACCAGCGCCATGTAGGCGGGTAGGCCGGCTGCTTTGAGCAGGGCGCACGTGTAGTTGCTCAAAGCTTTGCAGTCGCCGTAGCCACCGGTGGCTACGCTGCTGGCGGGGGCGGTTTGCCAACCTCCCAGGCCCAGCTGCACCGAGATGTAGCGCGTCGAGCTTTGCAGCAGTTCATACACCTTACGAGCCCGAGCGCGCGGGTCGGGGTAGGTTATCATGAGTTGCGCCATCGTGGCCGTGAGAGCGGGCGGCAGCACGTCGCGCCCCTTGCCAAGCTGATAGGTCCACTGCCCTAGGCTCTGCCACGAGGCCAGCGAGCCGGCATGGCCCTGCACCTCGAAGGTGGCAGGCGCCAAGTGGACGGCCGGTAGCAGCTCATCCAGTGGCGGTGCTAGCGGTTCTTCTTCCATGGCCGCGCTGGCAGGCAACTGCCAACGGTAAGTAGTCTGGTTGCCAGCCACTACCGGGGCGATTGCCGCACCGGCCGGTAGCAGCTGCTCCTCAAAGCGCAGGGGTAGGGCGGTGGGCGTGGTTACTTGTAGCGTAGCGCCTTCCAGCGACACATTCTCGCTGTGCTGAGGCTGCCAGTCGGGGTAGAAAAGCGTGTTTTCTGAAGCCACTTCGTAGTCCAGCTCCACCGTGTAGGGGGTAGCGGGCTGGCGCAGGTCGACGTAGCGCATGCGCAGGTCGGTCATGAAGCTGCCGCCCTCACTGCCTAGGCCCTGGTCGTGCACCTCGGCTGCGCGCAGTTGGTGCAGTAGGTGGCCCTGGGCGTCGTACACGGCGCCGCGCAAGTAATTGATGCGGCTTAGGGCATCGTAGGGTACTGCCAGCTGGCCATAGTCATCGCTGCCCGCTTCGTCGAGCACCGTCACTACCCGGTGTACCGTTTTAATAACCTGGCTAGCCGATTTCACAGTTACTACCTCGTCGTAAGCCCGCACCACGGCGTGGGCATTTTCGCGTAAGGCTGGGGCAATAGCATCGGCCTGGTACTTAGGGGTAGGTGGGCCCGACAGCGCCAAGAAAGAGAGTAGCGAAAGCAGCATAATAATTTTATTTACAATATTTTCGTCGCAAGTAAGAAGCCCGCGTCAGTATTTCCACCAAGTCCGCTAGCCGCTTTTTTTGATTACCAGCGCTTCGGCTTGCTTAGCCAGCATCTGACGGTATAGCTCGCGCAGCGCGGCATACTCATTAGCCGTGTACACGGGCTTGTCGAGGTTGAGGCGGCTTAGTAGCTGCACGGTGCCGGGGGTAGGGCTGGTAGCGGCAAACATGTAGCGGCCGCCATTGCTAGGTAGCGCCAGGGTAGCCGGCTTAGGCAGCTCAGCAGTGTAGCCCGGCGGCAATTTTAACGTCACCCGAATCACCTCTTGCTGAAACATGCCTATGTCGACTGGGTAGTTGCGCTCTGCGTGCCTAAACGGATTTTGGCGCTCGCCAAAGGGCTCCAGAAGCGCCACATACAACTCCTGGGCAGTGCCAGCTGTGCTAGCCGCCTGCCGCAACTCATAGTTGAGCCCCAACGACTGCTCCACTTCCGTTAGGCCTTTAAACGTGTAGCTTGGCACCTCCCAGCCTGGATGCGCGGCCGCTAACTGGCTCACGTATTTCTTTTCGCCTAGCTCCTGCAGCTTCTCGCGGGCTTCGAGTCCGGCGTAGCCGCCGTGCTCCTCGTGCACCTGGCCGCTAAGGTTGCCCTCGGCGTCCAGGGTCAGGCTCACTTCCTGGTAGTGGCTGTAGCGCTGGCTGGGCACCAGGCTCACCCAGCGGCCTTCGCCGGTTTCGGGCACCGTGTGGCCTATTTTATTGAGGCAGCGCGTGGGCAGCAGTCCGCAGGGTAGTAGCGGCTCCGTGGCATCGAGCAGCAGCTCTTTGTTGTCGGGCAGTGCTACCAGCGCCACTACGTAGTTGAACTGCTCCATGAGCGGGTATTGCTCGCTCACTCCCCCGTGCGACCGGGTGCTCAGCAGCACCGGCACCACGGCCAAGCCTGCCTCACGTAGCGCCGCGATGAGCAGCAAGTTCACATCAGCTGAATTGCCCCGGTGCAGCTCGTAGCTGCGCTTGAGCGGGCCGCTGGCCCAATAGCGGTTCGTGCCATCGTACTTCACAGCTTTCAACACCAGCTCGCGCACGGCCGCGGCGCGAGCCGCTTCGTTGGGGTACTGCGCTATCAAGGGCTTCATGGCCGACGCCAAAAATTTACTATCCAAGAAAGCTTTGCCAAAAATCTCGCTGTCCATTAGCACCTTATTCTTCTTCGGCCAGCTATCGGTCAGGTCCTGGTATTTCTCGTTCGGCATCTGAATGCCCGCCAGCTCAAATGTCATACGCGCCAAATAATCGCTGCGCGTAGTGCTATAAGGCTCCTCCCGGAAGGCCGGCACGTCGCGAATTACCCAGCGGTGTTGCTCGGTGCTCATAGTCAGGCTCGTAGTTCCTACCTCCATGCCGGCCCCTGGCCCAGCCCCATCGCTCACGTGCCGGGCCAGCAGCAAGTTTACCGAGCCCGTACCCACTTCATTGGTGGTCAGTGGCACATACCCCTGATACAGAATCTTGTACTGATAAACCTGCGGAATGCTGGTGCGGTATTCGCTCCAGCGCGTCGGAATGTCGTGCTGAAAAGTCCAGTCCTGGTAATTGTCGAAGAAGGTCGATGTCACCACGTAGCTGTACTCCACCACAGCGCCCTCCTGCACATTGGGCATTGTAAACTTGCGCACTGTCAGGTTGTTGCTACGCTTTTCCTCAAACGAGCCACCAGCTTCGAGCTTGATTTTGGTAATCTTGCCATCGGCGCCGGGTAGGTAGGTAAAGCCGTGCAGGTTGTTCAGCCTTTCGGCACGCTCTTCCTGGTGGTACAGCGGCACCTCCACCGTAGCATACTCGTAGCCCGCTTTCTTCAAAATCTTGAGGCGGGTAGTACGCTCCGTAGTGATGGTCATCTTCCCGGCCGTGCTGCTGAACTGCGACACTCCATAGTCGCACAGCACTACGGCCGTGGCGCCACTATCAGCCTCAAAGCTTTTGGCTTCGAAGTCTTTGGCGTCAGGCTGTCCAAATTTAATGGGCGGCGGCACTTTGCCTTGACCCCAAACCAGTGAGGGCAGCCCCGTCACAAGCAGCAGCGCGAGTATACAGATAACTTTCAACGGACTACAGTAAATATCTAAGAATAGCCTGCGAGTAAGCCAGGCACTTGCTACTGCATTTTTTTAATCACCATCGCCTCGCTTTGCTTTGCCAGCGCCAGGCGATAGAACTCGCGCAGGGCGCTGTACTCGCTAGCCAAGTACACGGTCTTATTCAGCGAGAGGCGGCTCACCAGCTGCACCGTGCCGGGCGTGAGCGCAGTGGCCGAGAACATGTAGCGGCCGCCATCTTCGGGCAGGGCTATTACGGCCGGCTTGGGCAGCTCGGCGGTGTAGCCGGGGGGTAGGGTCAGGGTTAGCATAATCACTTCCTGCGTGAGGGCCCCAAAATCGACCGGATAGTTGCGCTGCTCGTGCTGAAAAGGATTTTGCTGGTCGCAAAAAGCCGCCAGTGGACTAATATAAAGCTCCAGCGACTTGCCTGGGCTGGTCGCGGCTTGCTTTAGCTCGTAGTCGAGGCGCAAAGGCTCATTCACATTGCCTAGGGCCGCGAACTTGTAGGTTGGCACTTCCCAGCTGGGGTGCGCGGTGGCCAGTGCACTCACGTATTTCTTTTCGCCTTGCTCCAGCAGGCGCTGGCGGGCGCTCAGGCTGGCGTAGCCACCGTGCTCGTCGCGCACCTGGCCGCTCATGTTGCCTTCGGCATCGAGCGTCATTTTTATTTCCTGAAGGCGACTGTGGCGCTGGCTAGGCACCAGGTTTACCCAGCGGCCCTCTAC
>CALMOO010000346.1:0-2393 GCA_937871705.1 uncultured Hymenobacter sp. | reverse complement strand
GAAGCAAGCCAATCACGTAATTAAATTGTTCGAGCAGCGGAAAATTCTGGTCGATGCGGCCATGGGTACGGGTACTGAGCAGCACCGGCTGCACCCCCAGCCCCGCTTGGCGCAAGGCCGCGATGAGCAGCAGGTTCACATCGGCTGAGGTGCCCCGGTGCAGCTCGTAGCTGCGCTTGAGCGGGCCGCTGGCCGAGTAGCGGTTCGTGCCATCATACTTCACGGCTTTCAGCACCAGCTCGCGCACGGCCGCGGCGCGGGCAGCCTCGTCGGGGTACTGCGCTATCAAGGGCTTCACGGCTGCCTCCAGAAAAGCGGCCCGGTCTAGCTGCCCACCAAACTCATCGCTGTTGAGCAAGTCACTGTTAATCTTCGACCAAGTGCCGGCTACGTTCTGGTACGCTTGGCCGGGCATGCGCTCACCAGCCAGCTCGAAGTTGATGCGCGCCACATAGTCGCGCATGGTGGTCATGTACGGCTCGTCGCGCAGGGCCGGCACGTTCTGCATGGCCCAGTGGTAGGTGGTAGCGTGGGCCGTAAAGACATCGTTAGCGCTCGCCACCCGGCTGCCATCATCTTGGAAGCCCCCTGTAGTATGCAGGTTATACTGCGCCTGGCTTTCCTCGCGGGTTTGCAGGGCCAGCGGCTCGTAGCCCTGCATCAGCATCTTATAATCGAAATACTCCGGAATGACGGCCGTAAACTCACTCCACCGGGTAGGCACCTCGCGCTGAAAACTCCAGTCCTGGAAGTTAAACAGGAAGTCCGAGGTCACGGTATAGGCGTATTCAATCACGGCGCCTTCGCGCACATTGGGCAGCGTAAACTTGCGCACCCGCACATTCTTGGTGCGCTCCTCGGTGAAAGCAGTGCTTGTTTCCAGCTTGACTTTTTCTACCTTACCCCCCACTTCATTGTAAGTGAAGCCGCGCAGGCTCGACATTTTTTCCTCATTCTGGTTTTGGTGGTAAAGCGGCACCTCCACGGTTGCCACATCGTAGCCAGCTTTTTTCAGAATCTTGATGCGCGTTACCCGCTCCGATTCCAGCTGAAAGCTGGCGCCGTTGAGCCGAAAGCGCGTGACGCCGTAGTCGTACAGCACCACGGCAGATGCGGCGCTGTCGGCCACAAAATTCTTACCCACAAAATCAGCTGGTTCGGGCTTGCCAAACTTTACGTCGGGTGCCTTGGCAGGTGCTTGCTGCGCGTGCCCGGCCGCTGCACCTAGTAGCGCAAGCGCAACCACCGCGCCCTGCATTAATACAAGTAATTTTTTACCCATAGAAAGAAAAGACGTGGCAAAGAAGTAATAAAACTATATAGCGCGCCACGGCCAGGTAAAACTAAGTGGCGGTTAAATAATTACCAACTTTTGCTCATCATTTCTACACCAATTCTTCGGGGCCGGTCACGGCTACTGCTTCAGCGGCCAAAGCATTATCTGAAGCTTGGTCCACGGAGGCAGGGTGCGCGCCCAGTAGCAAGTAGGCCAGCGCTAGCAGCACGCAGGCCAGGCTAAGGGCGTGTACCCAGGGCAGGTGGCTGGCCTGGTTACTAAAAATCCACCCCGCCAGCAGGGCCCCAATGCCGATACCAACTTCCAAGAAAATGTACATAGTAGCCACGCCCCTACCCCGCCGCTCGGGGTGGCTCAGGTCGATGGTCCAGGCGTAGAGGGTAGGCGAGTTCAGCCCCGTGCCTATGCCAAATATCACGGCTCCAATCAGAAACACCGGCACCGATGGCGACCACACCAGCACGGCCAGTCCTACGGCCAGAATGCCCGCCGACCAGCGCAGCACCGGCACCCGGCCGTGCGTGTCGCTGGCCTTGCCCGCCACCAGCCGCACGCCCAGCGAGGCCACCGTGTAGCAGATGTAGAACAGCCCTTTGGTGGGCCCGGCCAGCCCGAGCAGTCGGCTCTGGTCGGGAATGACGGTGAGCACGGCGCCGTAGGGCAGCAGGCACAGCAGCGTCACGAGGGCCGGCGAAAACACGCGCGGCTCCAGTATCTCGTCCCAGTTCAGCTTTAATAAGGAGAAGCTGAACCTTTGTCGCTGAAGGCGGGGTAGGGTTTCGGTGAGCGTGCCCTGCACCAACAGCGACAGCAAGGCCGCCGCGCTGGAGCAGTAAAACATGGTATTCAAAGAGAAGTGCTCGGCCACCCACGAGCCAAAAGCCGGCCCGGCCGCCATGCCCAGGCTGCCCGTCACGCCGAGCAGGCCCATAGCTTCGCCACGCTTTGCGACGGGCACAATGTCGGCAATAAACGCTGCCGTGCCCGTGGGCTTGAAGCCAGTGCTAAAGCCGTGCAGCAGCCGCAGCAGCAAGAAGCTGCTCACCGTGAGCGCCCAGGGGTAGGCAAAGCCGCACACAAAGCACACCAGCGAGCC
>CALMOO010000345.1:724-4407 GCA_937871705.1 uncultured Hymenobacter sp. | reverse complement strand
ACGGTCGGGTTGGGGTCAGTGCTGGTAGCTGGCGTGCCGCCCGGGAAGCTCCAGGAGTAGCTGGTAGGCGCGAAGAGCGAGGCATCGTGGTACTGCACGCTGCTGCCGGGACAAAGTGTGCCGGAACTTGCGACAACACCAAATTGCGCCACCGGCGCCTGCGTGGCGTTGGCGCCTGTCACGGTCACGTCGTCGAAGGCCCTACCCCCCCGGCGCGTCGGGTCGGTCGCATCGACCTGGCCCGAGCCGCTGCGCTGAAAGCGAATGCGCACGTCGGCACCAAGCGTCAGGGTGTTGGTAGTGGCAAACGTGTTCAGGTTCACACTCACTGTTTGGTAATCAGTCGTGGCGTTGGTGCCTGTGAGGTCGGCTAGCCGGTACCAGGTGGTGCCGCCGTCTACGCTCAGGGCCACCCCATCGGAGATACTGCCCGCACTGTTGGTGGTGAAGGTGGCCGGCATGGGGTTGTCTACTTCGCCGGTAAACTTTTTGTGGCGAAAGCTCAGCACGAAGCCACCGGCTGCGGCGGCACTCAGGTCTAGGCGCAGCGTAGCTTCGGCCACGCGGGGGCCGTTAGGGCCGCTGGGGTAGTCGCGAAAGTTATAGTAAGGGAAAAATCCGTCGAGCACGAGGTGGCCGGGCGTAGAGGCTGGCCCAAAGTCGCTACGCACGATGGCCCGCACCGGCCCACGGCCCTGAATATCCCAAGCCGAGCTGAGGCCAGTTACGTCGAAGGTTTCAACGAAAGGCGCCGTAGCAGCTGCCACTGGCCCATAAATGGCCCGATAGGCGTTAATGAGTCCTGCGCCGGTCAGGTCGTCGTAGCCAGCCGCGCCAATGTCGAGGGCCGTGGTCTTGAGGCGGTCGAGCACTTGGGCCGGAGTAAACGTAGGTTGGGCTTGCAGCAGCAAAGCGGCCACGGCCGCCGCGTCGGGAGCCGCCGCCGAGGTGCCGGCAAACAAGTAGCCGTCCTTAGGGTCGGGCACAGCCGCTCCAGCGAAGAAAGTCGTGCTCACATAGTCAATCGAGGTGAAGTCGGGCTTGAGGCGCACTTCGGGCGTAGCCAGGGGGGTGCCGTCGGGGGCAAAGAGGAAGGTAGGCCGGCCTTTCGAGGTGAAGTACTCCGGGGCCAGACGGTTGTAGGCTGGCGCGGCAGCTACGCACATACTGCCGGTGGCGGCGTGGTGGCCTACCACCGTGTTGCTGTGGGTGAAGTAGTTGGTCGGCGGGATGTTAGCCCCATCGCCAGCATTGATATATTTCACTCGCGCTGGGTTGGCTGTGCCCGCCCGCCGCACGATTACGAGGTCAAATTCGGTATCAGTGTCGTTGTTGTTGGTGTATTGAATACCTTCTACCGGCGTTTGGCTGGCCAAGTTGTTATCGTTGCTGACAGCTACGGTATCGCCTTTCAGCACCGTTCCGCCGGGCCGAGATTTAACCAAGTACATGTCTAGGTCAGTTTTTACGCCCTTCGTGGTGTAAAATGGGTCGCTCCACTCCATGATGAGCAGCAGCTCCCTGGCTTTCGGGATGGAGTAATGCTGGCGCGTAGCGCTGGCGCCACCCACGCTGAAACTCGCTCCAAAATCCAGTTCGGCGGCGGGGGCGGTAGCGGTGCCGGGTAGGGCTTTGAAGACCGGAGCCACGTACTCGCAGGAAAAATCGGCATCGTTGCCGGCCGAGCTGAAGTAGGATATTCCCAGGCGGGTAGCCGCTTCGTTAACGGCCTGCGCTACTACCCCCTCCTGAAACATGGGCTCGGCGAGGTAGGAAATGTCATCCACAATGACTTTGCAATTGCCCAGTGTGGGGTCAGCCAGGCGCAGCATTTGGTCGGCAAAGTCGGCCTCACCATTATAGACGGAGCTGAATGCCACGCCCGCGCCCGGCGCTATGTCGTGAATCAGCTCTATCATGGCGCGGCCCTCGTCGGTGCCCTGGCCGGCGGCTAGGTCTTGCAGCACCTGCACGTTGGCGGGCAGGTCGCCAGAGGCCACGCCAGCCGCCGCGCCGCGCAGCGAGTTATATGAGTCGCTCATTACGCCTATGCGCTGGCCCGCGCCGGTGTAGCCGGCGGTAGCACCGCGCACCCGGTACGATTCGAGCAGGTAATCGGCCTGGTTTTGCACCCGGCCAGTATGAGAAATGGGCCGCAGTACAGGCATCACGCCTAGTAGGCCCTGTGGCGCCAGTGCCGCCACGCCCGCGCCACCAGGTGCCAGCTGGCTAACGGGCAATCGACCCTCAATGAAATGGAGGTTGTTTTTGGCCGATACTGTTACGAAGCCGCGAGCTTCGAGCAAGGGCCGCAGGGCGGCTACGTTCTCGGCCGTAATGCGCACCAGCACCGTGGGCGGGCCAGAATCGCCCTGCACCGAGATGCTCGGAAAGGCTTCGCTCAGTGCGGCCGACGACGTCACCGTGGCGGTGTGTTGGCTGCCGCTAGTAGTGCTAGCGCCATTGGCGTAGCGGTAAAGCTGCTGCAGCTGCCGGCCGATGCGCGAGTTGGGGTCGCTGGGCAGTTTGGCAGCGGCCGCAACGGCTGCGCTTGGCTGCGCCATGCTGGCATGCCGCCGAGGCAGCAGCGGCTGGGGAGCATCTTGCTGCTGCTGGGCCAGCAAAGGCCCCGCACTCAGGCAAATCCCAAGCAAAGTAAAGAGTTGTTTCATGTAGGGGAAAAAGAATGAGAGTAAGATGAGCAAATGTAATCCGTTGTGGGCATAATGCTACTACAGTGCCTAGCTTGCTTTATTCAGGGTTTTTTCTATGCTTGCCTGCTGCTGGCCGGTGCCCGATTTACTTTGCGCCCATGCTTTGCTCTTGTCCATAATGCCATTCCTTACCCCCCTACTTCGCCCCGCCACCGCAGCCGACCTGCCCGCCATTCTGCAGCTGGTGCGCCAAGTGGTGCCACTGATGCAAGCTGCTGGCAACCAGCAGTGGAATCGCGACTATCCCAACGCTACCGTGTTCGAGCAAGACCTGGCAGCTGGCCACCTCTGGGTAGCCGAGCTGGCGAGCGAGCTGGCTGGCGTGGCGGCTCTCACCCGCAACGCCCAGGACCCCGAATATGCCCAGGCCGACTGGGACCCCGCTGCACCTGCCGTGGTAGTGCACCGCCTGGCGGTGGCGCCCACCGCCCAGGGCCGGGGCGTGGCGCAGGCGCTCCTAACCCAGGCCGAGCAGCTGGCCGTGGCCTACGGCTTCAACCTGGTGCGCGTCGATACCAACTCGGAGAACGCGGCCACGCAGCGCTTATTTCCGAAGCTGGGGTATCGCTTTGCGGGTGAAATTTCGCTGGCTTTTCGGCCGGGGCTGCGGTTTTTTTGCTACGAGAAGCGGGTAGACTAATTCATTAATTTATGTAGAAAGTCTACTTAGTATAACCTACTTATCGTAGCTATTTAAATTGGCTATTATAAACTTCAACTGCCTTCGCAAAATGGCCGTTTGATACTGCAATAACAGTACTTCCAAGTAATGCGCTGAGTCCGATGGAGAATGGAATTGGTGCTTCGCTGAATCGAGAACCAGAAGCGTTTTTTTGCTTATCTACTTGTACGCCGCCCACTATTATTCCAGCAGCAAATACTGGCAATAGCATGAGGGCCAACCGGTTTTGAGCGCGATATTTATGAAATTCGGCTGCCGATGGCGGATAAGTTTTCAATAGTGCTTTG
>CALMOO010000345.1:0-714 GCA_937871705.1 uncultured Hymenobacter sp. | reverse complement strand
TAGGGAGGAAGTAGTAAGCGGCTCATCGTTAACGGTATATAAGACGCTAGAATACCTGCCTCTTCGAATAATATTTACTTTAATCGGGCTGCCATTACTGACAGCGGTGTTAGGTGTTTGGGCTTGCAGCAAAAAAGG
The DNA here is from genome assembly GCA_937871705.1 of uncultured Hymenobacter sp. Lineage (GTDB taxonomy): Bacteria > Bacteroidota > Bacteroidia > Cytophagales > Hymenobacteraceae > Hymenobacter. The sequence continues at coordinate 576 of CALMOO010000345.1, read as the reverse complement.
ACACCAAAACAGCCATATAAGCAGAAGAAAATACCTTTTCATACGGTGTTCAGGAAATGCGTTTGAGATTTGAAAATAATTCTCCAAACTATAGTGAACACGTTAATCTTTAATGAATTTGAGAAGCGAATTTCGCACGGACTTTACATGCGGTAGGTTGCCACTTTATTCTGGCTGGTTTCTCGCAAATGGCCACTTTGCCTCGCGCCGGCTCCAGAGTAGAAACGCGCCCGTGCCCAGTGCCATCATGCCCACGGCGGCCAATTGAAAATACAGCTTGAAGTGCAGCTCGCCCCAGCTTACCTCGGCCGGCGCAATGCCCGCAAACACCGCCAGCCACACCAGCACGGCCACGATGACGGGCAGGGGGTAGAGCGGCATCTTGAAAGGCAAGGCCGCGGTGCCGCGCCGGCGGCGCAGCAGCACCAGCCCCACCGCCGGGCCCACAAACTGCACCAGAATGCGCATAGCCAGGATGGCTGAAATGACTTCGCCCAGCCGAAACAACAGGCTGAACACTAACCCTACCCCCCCCAGCAGCAGCAGAGTAGCCAGCAGCGCGCTTTTTGTCAGAGC
>CALMOO010000344.1 GCA_937871705.1 uncultured Hymenobacter sp. | reverse complement strand
CCTCACCACCAACGCCGCCTGGTGCCTGTACCTGAACGCGAAAAACGGCACCTTCAGCGACTACCTGAACCCGTCGTTTCCGGCTCTGCGCAACGTTATTTTTTGCGCGCTGGCCGGGCTCACGTGGTACTTCCAGTTCTTCTTCTACGGCATGGGCGACAGCCAGATGGGCGCGTACCGCTTTTCGGGCTGGACGCTGCATATGGCCTTTATCATTGCCTTTAGCAGCATGTGGGGCCTGCTGCTGCACGAGTGGCGCGGGGCTAACCGCCTGACGCTGCGCACCATTTCGCTGGGCATCGGCATCGTCATTCTGTCCACCGTGGTAGTGGGCTACGGCAATTACCTGGCGAGCTGACTATTTTTACGCGGTTTCTACGCAGGACCCGCGGCGAGCAACTCGCAAACTCCTTGCGCTTAAATAAATATGCCGGCTCGCCGCTGTAAGCGGCGCATTCGGTTCGGCTAAGCCAGAAATCACTAAGCTTGCGGATGTGATTAATCAGCCTGCTTCTCCTCATGTATCACTTGCAGCTCCATCCGCTTGACCAGACGCCCAAGTACAAGCAGATTGTGCAGTCCGTCATCGAAGACATCGAGCTGGGCAAGCTGAAAACGGGGGTGCAGCTGCCCTCCATCAGCGAGATGAGCGAGGAGTACTACCTGGCCCGCGACACGGTGGAAAAAGCGTACCGCGAGCTGCGCGAGCGGGGCTTCATCAACTCGGTGCAGGGTAAGGGCTACTACGTGCTCTCGCGCGAGCCCGACAAGCTGAAAATCCTGCTGGTGTTCAACAAGCTCAGCTCCTACAAGAAGGAGATTTACTACGCCTTTCTGGAGGCTTTGGGCAGCCGGGCCACCGTGCACCTGGAAATTCACCATTACAGCGCGGAGCTGTTCCGGCAAATTATTGCCGCCAACCTGGGCAAGTACAGCCACTACGTGGTCATGCCCCACTTCACGTACACCACGCCCCCGGAGGAGTACCTGCGCGTGCTGCGTAGTATTCCGCCCGCCCAGCTGGTGCTGCTCGACAAGAACGTGCCGGAGCTGGACTACCCCTGCCTGGCGGTGTACCAGGACTTCGCCCTCGACATTGGGGGAGCCCTGGACTCGGCCGCGGCCGACCTGATAAAGTACCCGCGCATGCGAATGATTTTGCCGAGCGACGAGAACTTTCCGATGGAAATCGACCAAGGCTTCCGGTACTTCTGCACGTACAACGACAAGGACTTTGCGGTGCGCGAAAACGCGCGCGAAGAAGTGCTAGAATTCGGCACTTGCTACGTGGTGCTGCGAGAAACCGACCTGGTAGAACTGGTAAAAAAAGTGCGGCAGACGCCCTACCTGCTGGGGCGCGAAATCGGCATCATCAGCTTCAACGAAACGCCGCTCAAGGAGCTGCTCGGCATGAGCGTGATTACCACCGACTTCCACTACATGGGCCGCACAGCGGCCGCCATGCTGCTGGAAGGCCGGCGCGAGCGGGTGCGCAACCCGTTTTCCATGATTCGCCGGGGCTCGATTTAGCAGCGCGGCGGGCAGGAGAGTACAGAAAGGTGCCGCCGCCGGCGGCGCCGTGTTTTGCAGCCGTACCGGGCTTCGCTCCCAACCGGCCAGCGGACCCCACGCCGGTTCTTCGTCCTACCCCCCTTCTCCTTTCCTTATGCTTTCCACGCAGCAAGTGCACGACCTGAACGCGCCTTTCACGGCCGACCACGATTTTACGTTGGCGCACCTCGGCGAGCAGCTGGACCGGCGCGGGGGCCCCGGCGCCGCCGAGGTGGTGGCGCAGCTCCGCCGGTTTCAGGTGGCCGTGCCGAGCTGGGCGCTGGGCACGGGCGGCACGCGCTTCGGGCGCTTCCCGGGCGGGGGCGAGCCGCGCACCTTGGACGAGAAGATTGCCGACGTGGCCTTGCTGCACCAGCTCAACGGCTCATCGGACGCCATTTCGCTGCACATTCCCTGGGACATTCCGACCGACGTGGCCGCCGTGCGGCAGCAGCTGGCCGCTGCCGGCCTGCGTATCGACTCGGTGAATTCCAACACGTTTCAGGACCAGCCCGACCAGCCGGCGTCGTACAAGTTCGGCTCGCTGGCCAGCACCGAGGCCCACGTGCGGGCCCAGGCCGTGCAGCACAACCTCGACTGCATTGCTTACGGCCAGCAGCTGGGGGCCCGGGTGCACACCGTGTGGCTGGCCGACGGCGCCAACTTCCCGGGCCAGCAGCACTTCCGGCGGGCCTACCAGCGCGCGCAGGAAAGCCTGACGGCCATTTACGAGGCGCTGCCCGCCGACTGGACGCTGCTGGTGGAGTACAAGCCCTACGAGCCCAACTTCTACTCGATGGTGATTCCGGACTGGGGCACCTCGCTGGCGCTCTGCCAAAGCCTGGGCCAGCAGGCGCAGGTGCTCGTCGACCTGGGCCACCACCTGCCCAACACCAACATCGAGCAGATTGTGGCGCGCTTGCAGCACTTCGGGCGGCTGGGCGGCTTCCACTTCAACGGCTCGCTGTACGGCGACGACGACCTGACCACGGGCAGCACCAAGCCGTTTCAGCTCTTTTTGATTTTTAACGAGCTGGTGGACAGCGCCCAGGACGCGGCCGTGCACAACCCCGCCGTGGCCTACATGATTGACGCCAGCCACAACACCAAGGACCCGCTCGAAGACCTGCTTCAATCGACCGACAACATCCTCACAGCCTACGCCAAGGCCCTGCTGGTGAACCGCCCGGCCCTGCAAGCCGCCCAGGAAGCCAACGACGCGGCCCTGGCCGAAGACCTGCTGCGCGACGCCTTCCTGACCGACGTGCGGCCCCTGGTGGCCGAGGCGTACCGCCAGGGCGGCGGGGCCCTGCGGCCCGTGGCGGCCTACCGCCAGGCCGCCCAGCGCGCTGCCCTCACCCAGCAGCGCGGCCGCCGCGCCGTGTCCACCGGGCTATGAAAAAACCCGTGTACGCCGTGTTCGACGTCGGCAAAACCAACAAGAAGGTGCTTGTCTTTGACGAGCACCACCACTTGGTGGACGAGCAGCAGCAGGTGTGCCTCGAAACCGTGGACGACGACGGCTTTCCCTGCGAAACCCTACCCCGCCTCACGCAGTGGGTGCAGCAGCGGTGGCAGCTGCTGCGCCAGCACCCCGACTACGCCCTGTGCGGCGTCAACTTCACGGCCTATGGCGCCAGCTTCGTGCACCTGGGCCCCGACGGGCAGCCCGTAGCGCCCCTCTACAACTACCTCAAGCCGCTGCCCGCCGACACGGCCGCGCAGTTCTACGCAGCGCTCGGCCAATCCGCCGAAGCCTTCAGCCTGGCCACTTGTTCGCCCCGGCTGGGCATGCTCAACTCGGGGCTGCAGCTCTACTGGCTCAAGCACGCCAAGCCCGCGCTGTACGCCCGCATCCACACCTCGCTGCACCTGCCGCAGTACCTGTCGTACCTGATTACGGGCGAAAAATTCAGCGACTACACTTCCCTGGGCTGCCACACCGGGCTCTGGGACTTCGCCCAGGGGCGCTACCACGACTGGGTGCGGCGCGAAGGCATCGACCGAAAGCTGGCGCCCCTGACGACGGACCCCGTGGCCAGCGTCGTGGACGGGGTGCTGGTGGGCGTGGGCCTGCACGACTCGTCGGCCGCGGTGCTGCCCTACGCGGCCCAGCAGGCCACGCCCTTTTTGCTGGTTTCCACCGGCACCTGGGCGGTGGTGCTCAACCCGTTCAACGCCCAGCCGCTCACGCCGGAGCTGCTGCGGCGCGACGGCCTGCGCTTCCTCTCGCCCAAGGGCGTGCCCACGCTGGCCGCGCGCGTGTTTCTGGGCCGCGAGCACGACTACCAGGTGCAGCGCATTGTCGAGCACTTCGGCGTGCAGCCCGACTTTTACCACTCGCTGCTGGTGGCCTGGCCCCTGGCCGAAGCCAGCGGCCGGTTCGTGCCCTGGTGCATGGCGGGCACGGGCCCCTACCCCGAGCGACCAGCCGCGGCCTGGGACCTTACCGGCTTTGGCACGGCCGGCGAGGCCTACCAGCAGCTGATGCACGGGCTGGTGCGGCTGCTAAAAACGTCAATTGACCTAGTGCGCCAAGCGGAAGACACCATTTTCGTCGACGGCGGCTTTGCCCGCAACCCGCTGTTTTTGCAGGTGCTCGGCATGCACTACCCGGCAGTGGCCATCCGCACCCTGGAGGTACCGCAGGCCACGGCCCTGGGCGGCGTGCTTCACCTTGAGCAGGGCGACGCCCGCAAGAAGACTTCCCTGATTTTCAGTTGACCTGCCCGGCCCCGGCATCTCGTCTTTTTTAGCTACTACCCCCGCTCATGAAAGTCGCCCTATTCGTTCCGTGCTACGTCGACCAGTTTTATCCGCAGGTGGCCGTGGCGTCCTTGCAGCTGCTGGCCAAGCTGGGCGTGCGGGCCGATTTCCCGAAGCAGCAAACCTGCTGCGGCCAGCCCATGGCCAACAGCGGCTGCGAGCAAGAGGCCCGGCCGGTGTACCGCCACTTCGTCGAGACGTTTGCCGACTACGACTACGTGGTGGGGCCCGCGGGCAGCTGCGTGTACCACGTGCGGCAGCACTTCGACGTCATCGACCAGACGCCGGCCGTGCGGCACGTGCGCACGGCCACCGTGGAGCTGTTCGACTTCATCACCCAGGTGCTCGGCGTGACCGAGCTCCCGGGCGCCTTTCCTCACAAAGTGGGCCTGCACCTGAGCTGCCACGGCCAGCGCGGCTTGCACCAGGCCAACGCGTCGGAAATGACCCCGGTGCGCGACGGCCAGCTGCGCCGCCTGCTCGCGGGCCTGGAAGGGCTGGAGCTTACCGAGCTGGACCGCAACGACGAGTGCTGCGGCTTTGGGGGCACGTTTTGCGTGAGTGAGGCCGGCATCTCGGCCCGTATGGGCCAAGACCGGGTGGCCGACCACGTGCGCCACGGCACGCGGGTGCTCACCGGCGGCGACATGTCGTGCCTGATGCACCTGGAAGGCATCGTGCGCCGGCAAAAGCTGCCCGTGCGCGTGCTGCACGCCGCCGAAATCTTTAATGGGGCCCTCGCCTAGCCACACCCAACGATGAGCCAGTCCCCGACCCACGCCCAGCGCTCCGACCTGTTTCTGCTCGATGCCGAGCGCACCACCTGGCACGACGAAACCCTGTGGTTTGTGCGCGAGAAGCGCGACCGGGCCGTGTACGCCACACCCGAATTTCAGGAGCTGCGCCAGCTGGCTTCCGATATCAAGGACCACACGCTGAGCCAGCTGTCGGAGTACCTGGCGCAGTTTGAGGCCGCGGCGCTGGCCAACGGCGTGCGGGTGCACTGGGCCGCCGACGCCGCCGAGCACAATCGCATCGTGCTGGGCATCGTGCGCCAGGCCGGGGCCACGCGGGTGGTCAAGAGCAAGTCGATGCTCACGGAAGAATGCCACCTGAACCCGCACTTGCTGGCCCACGGCGTGGAGGTGATTGATAGTGACCTAGGCGAGCGCATTATCCAACTGCGCGACGAGGCTCCTAGCCACGTGGTGCTGCCCGCCATTCACCTTAAAAAGGAGGACGTGGGCGAAACGTTCTGGCAGCACCTGGGCACCGAAAAGGGGCTGACCGACCCGCAGCAGCTCACCGAAGCCGCCCGCCAGCACTTGCGCGAGAAGTTTCTGGCCGCCGAGGTGGCCATTTCCGGCGTCAACTTTGCCGTGGCCGAAACCGGCGCGGTGGTGGTGTGCACCAACGAGGGCAACGCCGACCTGGCCATCGGCCTGGCCCGCGTGCACATTGCCTGCATGGGGCTGGAAAAGCTGATTCCGCGGCTCTCGGACCTGGCCGTTTTCACGCGCCTGCTCACCCGCAGCGCGACCGGGCAGCCCATCACCACTTACACGTCGCACTTCACCCGGCCGGCAGAAGGGAAAGAAATGCACGTCGTCATTGTGGACAACGGGCGCAGCCAACAGCTGGGCCGGCCGGACTTCCGGGCGTCGCTCAAGTGCATCCGGTGCGGGGCCTGCATGAACACCTGCCCGGTGTACCGCCGCAGCGGCGGCCACAGCTACGACTTCACCATTCCGGGGCCCATCGGCGCGATTCTTTCGCCCAACATCGACATGAAACAGCACGCCTCGCTGCCCTTCGCTAGCACGCTCTGCGGCTCGTGCACCGCCGTGTGCCCGGTCAAAATCGATATTCACACCCAGCTTTACAAATGGCGGCAGGTGTTGGCGGCGGAAGGGCACATTCCGGCCAGCAAGCAGTACAGCATGCAGCTGCTGAGCCGGGTGCTGGCCCGGCCGAGCCTGTTCAAGGCGGGCGGCGCGGTGGCCCGGCTCGGGCTGCGCTTCGTGCCGCACGCCCTCACCCACGCCCCTGGCTACAACCCCTGGGCCATTGCCCGCGAACTGCCCACCCCGCCCCGGCAGAGCTTCCGCGACTGGTACGCTCAGCAGGGCCCCACCAACGCGCCGGCATGAGCACGCCCCTACCCCCCTCCGCCCGCGAGAACATCCTGGCCGCCGTGCGAGCGGGCCAGCCCACGGCCGTGCCACTGCCCGCGGTGCCCGCGTTCGGGGGCGACGATTCGGTGGAGAAATTTGCCGGCCTGCTGGCGAGCATTGGCGGGGAAATGGTGATGTTGGCCAGCTTATCCGAGCTCGCCTCCGCGGTGGCCCGGCGTTACCCGGCCGACTACCACACGGCCTCCGATTTGATGCCCGCTACCGTCGCGGTAACGGCCGCCACGGGCGGGGAAACCTTGGCCGGCATCGACCTGGCCGTGCTGCGCGGCACCCTGGGCGTGGCCGAAAACGGGGCCGTGTGGCTGCCCGAGGCCAACATGCTGCACCGGGCCCTGCCCGTTGTGGCCCAGCACCTGGTGCTGGTGCTCGACCGGCGCGCCCTCGTGGCCACCATGCACCAGGCCTACGCCCAAATACGGGACGTGGGCGGCTACGGCGTGTTTCTGGCCGGCCCTTCCAAAACGGCCGACATTGAGCAGTCGCTGGTCATCGGGGCCCACGGCGTGCGCAGCCTCACGGTTATGCTGCACTGAAGTCGTTCCTACCCCCCCTCCGCGAAGGACGGCGGCGAGGGCATGGCGGGCAGCCCATAAGGCGACGAGCAGGTCGGATTCACAGTCAGCAATAACAGGGGCCGGCACCAGGCCGACCGCCGAGTAGCCATGAGTGACTTGGCGAGCCTTGGCAAACTGTTAGCAAATACCGCAGCACGCTGCTTTTGGAGGCGTTTCAATGCTTGGGGGTAGGAGCGCGGCTTGGAGCAGACGCATCCTGATTCGTGGGATGGTCGAGAGCTTGTAGCAGCACCTTCACGCCTGCTTCCAATTGGCGGTCGTGCCCACTCACGTAGTCGGCGGGAGTGTTTTCTACTTCCACGTCGGGGGTAGTGCACTGGTTTTCAAGTATTTGCCGGCCATCGGGGTCAATGAGGGCGTCCTTAGGCACCGTGATAAAGCCGCCGTCCAGGAGCCGCAGGGCCCCGCTGAGGCCGCGCACCCCGCCCCAGGTGCGGGTACCAACCACCGGACCTAGTCCGTACTGCCGGAAAAAGTACGGAAACTGGTCGCCATCAGAAGCCGAGTATTCATTGCTGAGGGTGGCCAGCCGGCCCGGCGGCACTTGTTCGGGCAAGGGCGAGGCGACCCGCTCACGGTTCAAAAATGCCCCCGCGCGGCCGCCGCAGCCGTTCCAGAATGAGCTGGCTGGTGAAGCCTCCTACGTTCCAGCGCACATCCAGCAGCAAGGCCGGCCGGTCGAGCTGGGGGTAGTACTGCCGGATAAATTGCTCGGCGCCCGCCTGGTGAAAATCAGCCAGGTACACGTAGCCGACGCGGCCCTGCGAGAGTTCGGCAACGTTGGCTCGAGTCTGAGTTATCCAATCCTGCTCCCGCAGCGCAAACTCACTACTGAGGGGCTGCACCACCACCTCGCGGCTGGGCCCCGTGGCCGCGCGGGCCACGCGCAGCCTTTCTATATTCTTCTTATCTAATGTCAAAAGGTCACTTGTCAGCCTCACTCAACAACTCTATTCCGCTTGGGCAAGCTATCAGCTAGTTAGTCAGCCTTCAGCAAGAAGGCAGACATTATGGCCTCCGCATTGTAGTTGCCAAAAATCAGCAGCGGGAAATGCCACACAGCCCTGATGACGCCGCTCATCAGCGCCGTTTTCGGGTAGCTGCGGGTGGCAGTGGCTAGCTTCGGCACCAAAAAGCCCCGCCAGCCGATTTTTTCGCCTAGCGCCGTGGCCATGCTGCCCAGCATGCCGATGGTGCCTTGCAAGACAAAAAAGACAACCAAAAAGGCAGCTGGGCAAGTGCGGCTACCCAAGTTCCTGCGCCATCTGGGTCAGGAACGGTTTGTTGTAAAACCCGCCCCCGCCGCATGCCTACACCACCGAATAAGCGAGCAGCCCGTAGCCCAGGGGTATCGGATAGCACCAGCGCAGGTACTTTGCCTCGCCTCATTGCCAGGCCAGGTCGGCGATGTTGCGGCCAAGTAGCTTGCAGG
>CALMOO010000343.1 GCA_937871705.1 uncultured Hymenobacter sp. | reverse complement strand
CTTCAAATACACGGTTTCGCCGGCCGGCAGCACCGACTCTAGCGTCAGGTCGCGGCTCCTGAGAATGTCTAGCGTGTGCTGGTCGACCTTGATAGACGTGAGTACTTTTTCGTGCCCTATCCCCCGGCGCGGGTCTTCATTCACCTTATCTATAAGCTGCTGAATGGTGTGCTCGCCGTTGCCGGTTACGGCGGCGGGCGTGCGCTTGGCGGCGGCAATGAGCTTGCCATTCACCACCAGCAGGCGGTAGTCGTCGCCCTCCACAAACTGCTCCACAATCACGGCTTTCGAGTACACTTTGGCCGCTTTCAGGCCTTCTACCGCATCTTCCCAGTTGGTAATGCGAATGGTGGCGCCCTTGCCGTGGTTGCCATCGAGCGGCTTGGTCACGATGGGGAAGCCCAACTCCTCAATGGCATCGCGCAGGCCCTCCTCCGAGTACACGGTGGTGCCGCGCGGCACGGGCACGCCGCCATCGGCCAGCATGGCCTTGGTGCGGTTCTTATTGCCCGCCACCTCTACCCCCGCGTGCGAGGTCAGGTTGGTGGTAGTGGCCCAAATGCGCCGCTGGTTGCAGCCGTAGCCCAGCTGGATTATCGAGCTGTTTTTCAGTTGAATGTACGGGATATTGCGCGAGGCAGCCTCGGCTACGATGCTCCAAGTGCTAGGCCCAAAGAACTCCTCTTCCCGAATTTCGTGCAGCTCCTCAATTACGGGCTTCAGGTCGAAGTCCTGGCCTTTGCAAAGTGCCTCTACCAGGTCTACGGCCGCTTGGGCGGCGTAGCGGCCGGCGCGTTCCTCCTGGTAAGCAAATACTACGTACTCTACCCCCTCGTCGCGGGCCGGGTACGACTTGCCCCAGAACACGGGCATGCCCGCTATGCGTTGCAGCTCCAGCGCCACGTGCTGAATGACGTGGCCCAGCGGCTCGCCGTCGGCCAGCTGTTCTTTGGTCAGCGGCGGGTGCTTGGCCAACTGCTTGATGCTGGGGCCACCCGGCTGGTGCGGTTTGCCAATTTCGGGTAGCAGCGTAGTCAGCCGCTCGGCCAGGCCGGGCACGGTATTGCTCCACTTGCCGGCAAATTCCTGCAAGTCAACTTTAGACACAATGAGGCGGTAGTGCTTCACCGACCAGTAGCTAGGGCCGCGCATAGTGCGCAGGTCAATAATTTTCATATAACCAGAACAAGGGTAAATTGCCAGCTTAGCCAGCGGTTTAGCAATGTAGGCAATGCAAGGTTTAGTTAGCAGCTTTAGCCGCACTTTTAGCGCACGGCTTTACTGCCCTTACTCTATCAGCCCAGGATGGTTTCAGGCCAACTTATGGTAAGCAGCAGTGTAGCTGCGTTACCAGCCAGCCAGGTGTTGGCTTCCGAGAGTTACTAGCGGTCTGCGATTGAGCGCCTTTGGCAAGTATAGTGTTGCCAGCGTAAAATATCTTACACCGTTCGCCCAAGTTATTGCACGCATCTTACACTTTAGTTGTAAGTTTGCGTAAGTAGTTGGTAAAACAAACAGGGGACTAAGCCTCCTGGCCTAGCCCCCTGCTGCTCTTACAAGTAGTGAATGGCTGCCGACAAGGCACCACCACTTACTGCAAGCCCAATGAGCCACTTCACTAGCTCATTAGATAGCTGGAGGTCAAACCGTAGTCTGGCCCCCGTTTTTGCACGTTCCTTTTCCATTTCAGAGTAAGAAGAAGGGTGCTTCACTCACCCACTTCTTGAAACCCCGACTGTGTCCAGCAGCCGGGGTTTCGTCTTTTTTACGGACGACACTTTGGCGGGAGACTACCGTGCGGTAAACCAAAGATACTTCATAGCCATTGCTAATACTATTAGTAAGCCCGAAGTAAGCGGCTATTTTTGCGACACACTGCTCTTCACAGTTAACACAAAACCCCCACTAAGCACTTGGCTCAGTGGGGGTCTTCTGTTTATGAGAGGTAACGGGCGGATTCGAACCGCCGTAGGAGGTTTTGCAGACCTCTACCTAGCCGCTCGGTCACGTTACCGGCTTGGGGCGACAAAGGTACGATGAAAACCCTACCCCCACCAAGTAGAGGCACTAAAAAAGCCCCGACCTTGCGGCCGGGGCTTCTTCATTTAACCTAAGCTCAAGGCTTTATGAACCTTGAATCTCAGCGTAGTCGGGTGACTTGCCGGGAGCAGGCGAACCAGGACCGGGCGAGTTGAGGCCGGTTTCGGACTCAGTCTTCGCGTCAGCTTGGCCGGTGCGAGCCTTCAGCTTGTCTTCGCCAGCCTGGCGCTCGGCACCAGCAAGCTGGTCGCGCAGGGCGCTCAAGGCGTCGAGGTCGCCGAGGGTGTTCTTGTCAGCCGGCTTCTTGAGGTCGCTCAGCTTGCCTTCGCCCTGGCCTTGGCCAGCGTTGGGGGTAGCCTTTTTAGCGAACTTCGAGTTGGCCGTACCACGGTTGCTTTCGTCCTCTTTGTTGTACACCGCAGTGTGCGAGAGCACGATGCGACGGTCATCTTTCGAGAACTCAGTTACGCGGAAGTCAAGCTGCTCGCCGTTTTCGGCGTTCGAGCCATCCTCTTTCACCAAGCCTTTGGGGTAGGCGAAGCCTTCGATGCCGTAAGGCAACTCGAGCACAGCACCACGGTCCGACTTCTCGGTGATGGTAGCCTTGTGTACCGAGCCAGGGGTGAACACCGTCTGGAAGGTATCCCAGGGGTTTTCCTCCAACTGCTTCACGCCCAGGGCGAGGCGGCGGGCCGACATATCTAACTCGAGTACTACTACGTCGAGCTTGTCGCCCACTTTCACCACTTCCGAAGGGTGCTTCACTTTCTTGGTCCACGACAGGTCCGACACGTGCACGAGGCCGTCTACGCCTTCTTCCAGCTCCACGAAGAGGCCGAAGTTGGTGAGGTTACGAACCTGGCCACTGTGCTTGGTACCTACGGCGAACTTCTCAGCGAAGTCGCCACGAGTCCATGGGTCTTCGGTCAGCTGCTTGATGCCGAGGCTCATCTTGCGGTCTTCACGGTCGAGGGTCAGTACTACTGCCTCCACGATGTCGCCTTGCTTGATGAAGTCCTGCGGGTTACGCAGGTGCTGGCTCCAGCTCATCTCCGACACGTGGATGAGGCCTTCCACACCGGGTACCACTTCCATGAATGCGCCATAGTCGGCTACGTTCACGATGCGGCCCTGAACACGCGAGCCGGGGCCGAGGTCGGCGGGCAGCGAATCCCATGGGTGAGGAGTCAGTTGCTTCAAGCCCAGCGAAATACGCTTCTTGGCTTCGTCGAAGTCCAACACAACCACGTTGAGTTTCTGGTCGAGCTGCAATGCCTCGCTCGGGTGAGCGATGCGACCCCACGAAATGTCCGTGATGTGCAGCAGACCATCGACACCGCCGAGGTCGATGAACACGCCAAAGTTGGTCATGTTCTTGATGTTGCCTTCCAGAATCTGACCTTTTTCGAGGTTGTTCAGGATGGCTTCGCGCTGCTGCTCGAGGTCCTTCTCGATGAGGACTTTGTGCGACACCACTACGTTGTCGAACGCAGCGTTGATTTTCACAACCTTTACTTCCATGCGGCGACCCACATAGATATCGAAATCGCGGATAGGCTTCACGTCGATTTGCGAGCCGGGGAGGAAGGCTTCTACGCCATCCATCTCCATGATGAGACCGCCTTTGGTGCGGCGCTTCACCACGCCTTCCAGCACGGTATCATTCTCCAGAGCCGCGTAAATAGCGTTCCAGGCCTGCTTGATTTTAGCTTTCTTACGGCTCAGGATGAGCTGGCCGTTTGCATCTTCCTGGTCTTCGATAAACACGTCAACCTCGTCGCCGATTTTTAGGTCGGGCAGGTCGCGGAATTCGCTCAGTGGCACGAGGCCATCTGATTTGAAGCCGATGTTCAGGATAACATCGCGGTCGGTGAGGCCCACCACGGTGCCTTTAATTACCTCTTCCTCCTGAACGGTGGTGAGGGTGTCGCTGTACATTTTTTCCAGCTCAGCACGCTGGTCGGCGTTGTAGTTACCCCCAAAGCCGCTGGCATCGACATTGTCCCAGTCGAAATCGTCAATCAATTCTGCCATGAAATAGCAGGTTCCTAAACTACTGAACGCCACCGCCGGAACCCAGGGCGAAGCGCATTTTGAGTTGGTTCCGGGAGGTTAGCTACCGGCCTGCCGCCTTGACAGGGCCGCAAAGGTACGGATTTTCAGACAGTTTTGCTAGAGACTACTTCTAAAATCCTGGTAGGATTCGGCTGGGCTATCCATGTAGCGTGGGTCTATAAAGATGCTAGCTTCACTGTTGGCAACAGCCGTGCGCATTTGAGCATTGTCAGGTACAAAAAAGTGGAACTGAATCTGATGTTGCCTGCGGCGGATGGTAATCTCCTTCATAAAGGCATGGTGCCCCTGTCTGGTAAATCGAGCGTCAATTGTAACCGTCTTACTGATACTATCAGCAGTGAGCTTTTCGATAGTTGCGTAGCCTCTGTTCATTGCTGTGAAATCGTCTTTAGTACGTTGTTCATTGAATAGCCACTTCCACGGCCATCTAATGCCCAATGTATCTGGATAGACCTTAACAGTAATTCCTGTTGTGGAGGTAGAGTCCGCATTGTGGAAATAATATGTGGTACTGTAGTCACAGCTGCTACAATCAGGCCCCCACAAAAAAGGCTTTGCCGCTTTTAAGCTACTGTCAGGCAAGATGAGAGATATGCGAGCTTCCGATAGGGACACGCGTTTGCCGATAGGCTTTTGCTTAGAGCAAGCCACGAATAGCATCATAACAGATGTTACCCAACACCATTTGAGCATAAGCGAGCTGGAGTAAGATTTTTGGTAAGTTGGCCGTGGTTTCGTTTGGCTAGTATAAGGGCTAGCTTACATACTTATTGCTTAGCTCTCTCCCTATGGAAAAACTAGTGCTCATCCGCCACGGCGAAAGCGTGTGGAACCAGGAAAACCGCTTCACCGGCTGGACTGACGTGGACCTCTCAGAAAATGGCGTGCAGCAGGCCCGGCAGGCGGGGCAGCTTCTGAAGAAGAACGGCTACGTCTTCGACCAGGGGTTTACGTCGGTGCTGAAGCGGGCTATTAAGACACTCGATATCGTGCTGGAAGAGATGGACATGCTCTGGATTCCGGTGCAGAAATCGTGGCGGCTGAACGAGCGTTTTTATGGGGCTTTGCAGGGGCTGAATAAGGCCGAAACGGCCACGCAGTATGGCGCCGAGCAGGTGCAGCAGTGGCGCCGCGACCCACACGCCCTACCCCCTCCCATTGAGCGCAACGACCCGCGCTTCCCCGGTTTTGATATTCGCTACCAGCACCTGACCGACCGCGAGCTGCCCGTGACGGAAAACCTGAGCGAGACAATGGAGCGCGTAATGCCCTTCTGGACCGAGCGCATTATGCGCGCCATGCGGCACCAGCAGCGCGTGGTGGTGGCGGCGCATGGCAACAGCCTGCGCGCGCTGGTGCAGTATATCGACAAGCTTTCGGATGAGGAAGTGACGAATCTTGATATTCCGACCGGCGTGCCACTGGTGTACGAACTAGACGATAACCTCAACAGAATCAAGCACTACTATTTGACGTAGTGCAGGCGTGAGCTGCAAAGTTTGCGGTACTGCGGCTACTCGGGCCGCCGAATTAGCCGCGTGAGTAGGAACGTTCCCAGGGCCAGCAGTGAGCCGGTGGCCAGGCGCCGCCAGCGCTTGGTGGCGGGCGACTCGTAGGCCCTACCCCCCGCTAGCTCGGCGGTGACGGCGTTTAGCGACTTGACTTTAGTGGCGAAGTCGCCGGCCAGGCGGCCGCGGATGACGGTCATTTGCTGCAGCACTTCGTCGAGCTCTTCGGGCAGGGTTTCTTCGAGCACGGCGCGCAGGCGCTTGCCCACGGTCGGCGACTTGCCATTGGTGGAAACGGCTACTTTAAGCTGGCCTTTTACGACCACTGAGGACAGGTAGAAATCGCAGAGGTCGGGCGTGTCGGCCACGTTCACGAGCAGGCGGCGAGCGCGGGCAGCGGCCTTGATGCCGCGGTGCAGCGTGGGGTCGTCGGTAGCGGCGAAGACGATGTCGTGCGCGTCGAGGTCGGTTTCGGCGTAGGCCCGTTCTACGAGTTGCACGTGCGGGTTGCGGGTAGCTAGCTCGCGCAGCTCGGGCAGCATGCTGAGGCTGACCACCGTTACGGCCGTGGCGGGACTATTACGCAGGATGGCGGTGAGTTTTTCCAAGCCCACGTTGCCGCCGCCGACGAGCAGCACGGGCAGGTTTTCGAGCTTAAGGAAGGCTGGGAAAAGCGGGTTTTGGTCGGGCATGCGGTGAAGATACAGCCAGCTGCGCGCCGTTATGGGCCTACTATTACGGCTCGCAGCTGGCTTTGCGGCGTTTGCACGGGCACAAAATATTCCTGCGAAGCCTCACAGGTCGGGCACGCGTAGGCCGTTAGGGTAGGAAAAGATGTGCCAACAGCGATGCCCTGAGCTGGGTCGCCGTGCACTTCGTCGTACACGGTAAGGCAGCGGCGGCACTGGTAGAGCAGCGCTGTGGCAGCCGTTGCGGGTGGGGTTTCGGCCGGCGAGGGGGGTAGGGCCGGTGTGCTTTGTAGCTCGTAGAAATAGTCGCAGAGCTGCGTGAGGTACCAGGCTAGGTTTTCGCGGCTCACCTTCTTGCGAAAGCTGACGAAGTCCTTGCTGTTAGGGTTGAAGTCGCGGGTGTGCAGTATCTCAAACTGCTCGGCGTGCAGGCCCGTTTGGGTGATATTATCGAAGTGGCTGCGAATGACAATGGAAGCAAAGAGACCGGTTTTGGGCTTGGTTTTGATGGCAAAGCACAGCTGATAAGTGCGAATGTCTTCCTCATTGAAATGGCGCACCAGCTCGTGCTTTAGGGCCAGGCCGTAGGCGCACAGGTCTTCGACTTGCCAGTTGAGCTCGTTGGCGGCGTGGCGCACGTTGATGCGATGCTTGCGTAGCACGGCATCCCAGTGCGGTCGGTCAGCCAGATTGATGCCTTTGATGATGAGTGACTTCCAGGGGGTAGTGCACAACTGGCCAAGCCGAGTTTGCAGGCAAATCTGGCACACGTCCTTCAGAAAAACCACCGAGAACCGCTCATCGCGCCGGTAAATGCCCAGCCACAGCTTGCTGCCGTAGCGGTTGAAGCCTTCGTAGTAAGGTAGGGTGAACTCGGGCAGCGTGAGCGGACTCGTAATTGGCTGAATGACAAACGAACTGGCAGCGCTCACCAGTTGGTGTAGCAAAGCGCCGTCGGTCGTCGGCTGGTCGTAAAATTTGTCTTTATTAGCAAAAATGACCCGCTCGATGGCGCTGCTCAGGCCCGGAATATCTTCTGAATACACGAGGTGGGGCCAGCAGTAGACAGCATTCGTTTTGGGGAAGCGCAGGTAGAGATACCAATAATTGCTGGTGTCAGAGGTGACAAAATTGAGGTTGCCTGTGAAAAAGGGCACAAATGTCTGGCTTCTATCTATAAGGTTGATTTTCAGCTGAGGCTGAAAGTCAAACAGGTCCAGAATATCCTTGTACACGCCCTCGCGCAGCCAGGCAGTGTTGTGAAACACGTCTTCCACCACGTAGGAACTGCTGATGTTGGGATGTAAGTCGGCATCAACTTCGCAGCGGATATCGGCCTTAGCAAGTGCTTGCAGCAGGCTGCGCCGCTGGGCTGCCTCGATGGTGAAAAGCAGCTCCTGACGGTTGCCAAACTGCACGTATTCGACCTCCGCTCGCTCGGCCACTTCGAGAAGCGTGAGCAAGTCGCCGGCCGAGACGATGCCGCCAGGAAGGTTGACTTTGACGGTGTGGGTTTGGGAGAGCATAAGCCGCTGGAGAGGGGTAGGCGGTGAGGTTCCCCGCTAGAATGAAGTGCTATCCTTCGACCGCCACCAAGCTCTCCTCCAAAATTCGCTGCACCTCGGGGCGGCACGAGCCGCAGCCGGTGCCCGCGCCGGTGGTAGCGCAGAGCTTCTTGAGGCTGTCGCAGCCCGCACCGATGGCTTGTCTCAGGTTGTCGGCGCCCACGTTGTTGCAGCTGCACACCAGCTTGCCGAGCACCGGCACGGCCTTGCTGCCGCTGCGCAGCAGCTGCAGGCGCTTGTCGCTCAGCTCCGTTTTATTAGCGATTAGCTCCCGGAATTCCTGAAACTCGCTTTTGTCGCCGATGAGGATGGCGCCGACTAGCCGGTCTTGGTGAATGATGCACTTCTTGTAGTAGCGCTTGGCTTTGTCGATGAAGATAATCTCTTCATAATGAACCGTATCGGGGCACTCGGGGAGGCCGATACTGCATAGGTCGAAGCCGTGGATTTTAATGATATTCATAAACGTGCTACCCCGGTAGTAGCTGCCTACATCGCCGCTGAGGTAGCGCGCCACCACGGCCGCTTGCTGCTCGGCGGCGGCCGTGATGCCATAGAGCGTGCCCTCAAACTCGGCGATTTCGCCTAGGGCGTACACGTTGGGGTCGCTGGTTTGCAGGCGGCTATCGACTACTACTCCCCGTTTGCAAGCCAGGCCGCAGTCGCGGGCCAGCTCCAGGTTGGGCACAGTGCCGATGGCCAAGATGAGGGCGTCGCAGTCGAGGCGGCGGCCGCTTTTCAGCCCTACCCCCGTCAGGCGCGAGCGGCCGTAGTACAGCTCCACCTCGTCGTTGAAGTAGAGGTCGCAGCCCTGGTCCAGCATTTCTTCTTGCAAAAGCTGGCTGCCCAACTGGTCGAGCTGGCGGTCCAGAAACCGCGACGTGCGTTGAATAATCGACACTTTGGTGCCGACCTCGCGCAGCGAAGCTGCCATTTCGAGCCCCAGCAAGCCGCCGCCTACAATCACTACGTGCGCTTGCGGCGGCAGGTGATTTTTAAAATCGTCGGCATCGGTGCGGCTGCGCATGGTGAAGATGCCGGGTAGCGCCGGCAGGTGGCGCGGCACCGCCGCCCGGCTACCCGTAGCCATGATGAGCACGTCGTAGTCGGTGCGCTGGCCGCGCGAATCGACGACGTATTTCTCGGCGCGGTTCACTTCCTCCACGCTCACGCCGCGCAGCAGCCGAATGTTGTAGGTCGGCTCCTCGGCGTCCTGCATTTTCACCAGCTGTCCCCAGTTTTGGTGGCCGCTGATGTAG
>CALMOO010000342.1 GCA_937871705.1 uncultured Hymenobacter sp. | reverse complement strand
CCGCTGTACCCGCGGTCTATCAGCTCCTTATCAGTCAGCTGCACCTGCTCGCCGTGCAGCGTGGCGGAGGGGTTTTCCATGGCCCCGCTCACGTAGTCGCGAACCACAATCTGCGCATATTTATTCCACGGAAACTCTACCCCGAGGCGGTTGCTAAAAAACTCCAGCATGTCGGGCGTGTTGCCAAAAATCTGCTTGGCGAATGGCGCGTACTTCGGCTCGAGATAGTAATTAACTTCTTTGCCGCGCCACGTGTCCTTATAGATTTTAAAATTGCCTACTGCCATCATAAACAGATAGGGCGCGTGGGGCAGGTCCATCTTCCAGGTATCGGTACGCAGGCCGGGGCCGGCGGGCACTTGGCTCACGAGCTGGCCGTTGGAGAGCGTGACGTACTTGGCCGGCACGGTCATCGCGATTTCTTCCGTCGTCTTCTGGTTGGGCCGGTCGATGGTTGGAAACCAGGCCGATGAGCCTTCGGTCTCGCCCTGCGTCCAGACCTCTACCGGCTTGCCCTTCACCGTGCTGTCGGGGTTGACAAAATACAATCCCTTGGCGTCCGTAATGGCTGCCGAGCCTTTCACTTTCAGCTCGTCAGGCTTAGCCGTGTATTCGATATAAATTACGTACTGCTCGCCGGGTTTATAGAGCTTGCCGAGGTTGATGCGCAAGTTATTCAGGTCGGAATACGTGTACTTGAGTGGCTGCTGGCTGGTGCCATTCATCAAGGCTACTGTCTTAATATCCATGCCCTTAGCGTCCAGACGCAGCGAGTCGGTGGCATAGGCGTGCGGCTTGAGCGTCACCCATTCCTGGCCGTAGAGATAGCGCTTGGCATAGTCGAAGCGCACGGCCAGCTTGGTGTGCACCAGGTCGTTGACCTTGGTGGCTGAGGCGCGGTAGGGCGAGTTGGGCGCCGCAGAGGGGGTAGGGGCCTGCGCCTGGGCTGTGCCGGCAAGTAGCAAGCAGCCGGGCAGCGCGGCGAGGAAAGCGTATTTCATGGAAAAAGGGAAGATGCAAGATTGGCGCCGCCAAAGATGTGCAGTAACCCCGTAAAGTTGCTTCCGACAAGCGCGCTTACCCTAAGATGCAGCGAGCCTGCCGCTGGGTAGCGGCAGGCTCGGCAAGCTTGGGAAGGAATCAGGAAATTATTTCACCATCACGTTACTGCGGATTGCGCCAGCCTTATGGTCAGCCGTGTGCAGGTTAGCGTAAATGTGGCCCGAAAGTAACGAGTCGGCTTGCATGGCAGAAAGGGTAGCCGAGCCGGTAATGGGCGAAGTAGTAACATCAGTGAAAGTTACCATGATGCCAGTAGGATTGGCGTGACGGGTGTCTCCGTAGTGAAAGTGGCCCGCAGTGGGCGTGATACCTGAGTAAGACACCGAATACGTCAGCACCCGGGTGGTGGGGTTATAAGTTCCTGTTACGGCACCAGTACCAGGTGACGTAATAGGAGTTGGCACTTCGTTGTTGCCACTGAGGGTGGCCGAAAGCTGCATAGTTGCGGGGGTGTTGTCCTCGTCTTTTTTGCAGGCCGTAGCCAATGTAATAGTAGAGAGTGCAATAATTAAAAGATTTTTCATGTAAACGTTTAAGAAAAAGTGTGCTTAAAATTGGGTTAAGTGTATTGTGTAACAAAGAACAAGAGATAATCTTGCATATACATACATTTATAATAAAAGTGCAAAATTACCCTTGAACAAAGCTATGCTCGACCCTGGCTCAGCTTAGCAAAGCCTGGTGGCTATGCCAAGCTGCTACTACGGCAGGCTCGCTGGTGCCAACTGCCGCTTGAGGTAGCCGAGCTGGCAGTCACTAGCTAAAAGCAAGGGCTTACTCAGTCATTGTGGCAGAAATACTGGGCTGGTACGCGGCTTGTAACAAGGCTGCCAACGCGGCCGCAACAGCTGCTACCCCAACCCAGACACCTCATCCTTTTAAACTTTAGCACCCACCTTAATCATGGGCAAAATCATCGGTATTGACTTGGGCACCACCAACTCGTGCGTCGCCGTAATGGAAGGCAACGAGCCGGTTGTTATCCCCAACTCCGAAGGCCGCCGCACTACCCCCTCGATTGTCGCGTTTCTCGACAATGGCAAGGGCGAGCGCAAGGTAGGCGACCCGGCTAAGCGCCAGGCCGTTACTAACCCTACGAATACTATTGCCAGTATTAAACGCTTCATGGGCCGCCACTTCAATGAGGTCGGCAATGAAAGCAAATACGTTGCCTACGACGTTGTGTCGGGCCCGAATAATACGGTTGCCGTAAAAATTGGCGACCGCACTTACACGCCGCAGGAGATTTCGGCGATGGTGCTTCAGAAGATGAAGCAGACGGCCGAAGACTACCTTGGCACAACTGTTACAGAAGCTGTTATCACAGTGCCGGCTTACTTTAACGATGCCCAGCGCCAGGCTACCAAAGAAGCTGGTGCCATCGCGGGCCTCGACGTGAAGCGCATCATCAACGAGCCCAC
>CALMOO010000341.1 GCA_937871705.1 uncultured Hymenobacter sp. | reverse complement strand
CAAGGCCAGCCGCGATGCCCTGCGCCTGCGGATGCTGGATAGAATCCTGACCAATGGCCAGGCCGGCTTGTTCGACCTCGACCTCAACCAGCAGCAAAAGGTACTGCAAGCCAGCACCTTTACGGACCTCAACGACGATTATTCGTCGCACATTCTCGTCGGCAGCCCGCGCCAGGGCCAGAAGCTGGAAGAGGTGCGCGCCTTGATGCTGGCCGAAGTAGAGAAGGTGAAGAAAGGTGACTTTCCCGACTGGCTGATTCCGGCCATCGTCAATAACGAGAAGCTCCAGCGCACCAAGAGCTACGAGAGCAACGAGGCCCGCGCCGGCGCGTTGTATGAGTCATTCATTGAGCGCGTTAGCTGGGCCGACTACCTCAAACAGCAGGATGATTTTGGCACCATCACGAAAGCTGAAATCGTCAAGTTTGCCAACGACAACTACGGCGCCAACTCGGTGACCGTGTACAAACGCACCGGCAAAGACCCGAACACGGTGAAGGTGGTGAAGCCGGCCATTACGCCGGTGCCCGCCAACCGTGATGCGGCTTCGGCCTTCTACACCGAAGTTTCGAAGCTGCCAAGCACCGAGCTGACACCGGTGTTTGTGGATTATAAGAAGGATATTCAGCAGGCGCAAATCAAGCCCGGCCTACCCCTCTACTACACGCACAACTCCGAGAACGGCCTGTTTAGCCTGTTCTACGCTATCGACCTAGGCACTAACAACGACCCGCGGCTAGACATTGCGACGGACTATTTACAGTACCTAGGCACGGGCAAGTACTCGGCGGCACAACTGCAGCAGGAGTTCTACAAGCTGGGTTGCTCATTTGCCGTCAGCAGCGGGCAAGACCGTATTCTGATGAGCCTGAACGGCTTGGACAGCAACCTGGAGCCGGCAGTGAAGCTGTTTGAGCAGCTGCTCAACAACCCGCGCCCCGACGCAGCGGCTCTCAAAAGCCAGGTGGCTGGCATTCTGAAGCAGCGCCAGGATGCCAAGCTCAACAAGGGCATTATCTTGAATGCAGCCATGCTGAATTACGCGAAGTATGGCGCGAAGAATCCGTTTACCAATATTCTCAGTGAGCAGCAGCTAAAAGCGCTGAAGCCGGAGCAATTGACGGCATTGCTTAAGAGCTTGCCGACGTACCAACACCGTGTGCTGTACTACGGGCCGCGCGATGTTACTGGCATCACAACTGTGTTGCACACCGAACACCAAACGCCGGCTACCCTTAAGCCCGTGCCGCCGGCGAAGGACTTCGCGGAGCAGCCTTTAAAGGATAAAAAGGTCTATTGGGTGGATTACAACATGGTGCAGGCCGAAATCCTGTTCCTGACCAAAGGCGACTTGTATGATAAGGCGATGGCCCCGACTATCAGCCTCTACAACGAGTACTTCGGTGGCGGCATGGGTAGCATTGTATTCCAGGACTTGCGCGAGAGCAAGGCGCTGGCGTATTCGGCCATGTCGCGCTACGCGAACGCCGATAAGTACGGGCGCTCGAACTACATCGTGAGCTACATCGGCACGCAGAGCGACAAGCTGCCCGAGGCCATGACCGGCATGGAAAACCTGCTCACCGACTTGCCGATGGCTGAAGCTAACCTGCAGATTGCCAAGCAGTCGATTCGTAATAGCATCTCGACCGACCGCATCACCCACGAAAACATCTTGCTCAGCTACGAGCGCGCCCGCCGCTTGGGCCTGGACTATGACCTACGGCGCGATGTGTACGAGCAAACCAAGGATATGAGCTTCGACAACCTGCGCAAGTTTCAGCAGGCCAAGGTGAAAGGCCAGAACCAGGTAATTCTGGTGATTGGCTCCAAAGACCGACTCAACTTTAAAGAACTAGCTAAATACGGCTCCGTCGAGCAGCTCAGCTTAAAAGAGCTGTTTGGCTACTGATTTACTGATTAGTGACTAATGGTTAATGATTAATAGCTCATTTCACTGAAATCAATCATTAGTCGCTACTCATTCGCCACTAATCTCCCTCCCACCCCTGACACGCACAATAGATAACTTTTTCCCTCATGGCAGAGCAGAAAATCACCATTAAAAATGGCAAGCTTAACGTTCCCGACCAACCTACCATCCCCTTTATCGAGGGTGACGGTACTGGGCCGGACATTTGGCGTGCCTCGCAGCTCGTATTCGATACGGCTGTAGAAAAGGCCTACGGCGGCAAAAAGAAGCTGGTGTGGAAAGAAGTACTCGCGGGTGAGAAAGCCTTTAAGCAACTGAATAACTGGCTTCCGACCGAAACGCTCGACGCCTTTCGCGAATACCTGGTGGGCATTAAGGGCCCGCTTACTACCCCCGTGGGCGGCGGCATTCGCTCGCTGAACGTGGCCCT
Organism: uncultured Hymenobacter sp.; assembly: GCA_937871705.1. Lineage (GTDB taxonomy): Bacteria > Bacteroidota > Bacteroidia > Cytophagales > Hymenobacteraceae > Hymenobacter. The sequence continues at coordinate 11,598 of CALMOO010000341.1, read as the reverse complement.
GCGCCAGGAGCTGGACCTGTATGCCTGCGTACGCCCCGTGCGCTACTACGACGGGGTGCCCTCGCCCGTGAAGCATCCCGAGCTGACCAATATGATTATTTTCCGCGAAAACACGGAAGATATCTACGCCGGCATCGAGTACATGAACGGCACGCCGCAGGCCCAGAAAATGCTCGAATTTCTGCAAGACGAGATGGGCGTGAAGAAAATTCGTTTCCCCGAGTCGTCGTCGTTCGGCATCAAGCCGAAGGAAGGCACCGAGCGCCTCGTGCGCGCCGCCATCAAGCACGCCCTGGAGCACAAGCTGCCGTCAGTAACGCTGGTGCACAAGGGCAACATCATGAAATTTACCGAAGGTGCCTTCAAAACCTGGGGTTATGAGCTGGCCGAGAAGGAGTTTGGCTCTAAGGTATTTACTTGGGCGCAATACGATAAAATAGTGGCCAAGCAGGGCCAGCAGGTAGCCGACGCCCTGCAAAAGCAAGCGCTGGAGCAAGGTAAGCTGCTCATCAAGGACAGCATCGCCGATGCTTTTTTGCAGCAGATTTTGCTGCGCCCGTCCGAGTATTCAGTAGTTGCTACCCTCAACCTGAACGGCGACTACATCTCCGACGCGCTAGCTGCCATCGTGGGCGGCATCGGCATTGCGCCGGGGGCTAATATCAACTACCTGACTGGCCACGCCATCTTCGAGGCTACCCATGGCACCGCGCCCAAGTATGCCAACCAAGACAAGGTAAACCCCGGCTCGGTTATCCTCTCGGGCGTGATGATGCTGGATTACCTGGGTTGGAAAGAAGCCGCGGCTCTCATCAACAAAGGCCTCGAAGCTGCCATCGCCAGCAAGCGCGTCACCTACGACTTCGAGCGCCAAATGGAAGGTGCTACCCTGCTCAAAACGAGTGAGTTTGGCGAGGAGATTGTGAAGAACATGTAGTAGCATGGCAGTCGCCAGCTACCTAAAAAAACTCCGCGTTGGCTGTATAGCTGGCGCGGAGTTTTCTTTTACAAAAAACCAGCATCATACGCCCGACGAAGCTTCTTTGGTAAGTTGCTAAGGCTGTCTACTCCTTATACAATATATGGCTGCTTTAACTCCCGACGACCTGTTGCGCTACCCCATTGGCCAGCCGCAGCTAGTGCCTACCCCCCTCACGCTGGCCGAGCGCGCTTCTTATTTGCAGCAACTGGCCGAATTACCCGCCCAACTGGCGGCCACGGTAAGTCGCGTTGGAAACGAGCGGCTGCAACTGCCTTACCGGCCAGGTGGCTGGACGGGCCAGCAGGTGATTCACCACGTCGCCGACTCACATATCAATAGCTACTGCCGCTTTAAGCTGACGCTCACGGAGGAAAACCCGACCATTCGGCCTTACGATGAAGCTGCCTGGGCCGAGCTGCCCGATGTGACGGCTACGCCCGTAGCCGTATCGTTGGCGCTGCTCGCTAGCTTGCACAGCCGCTGGGTAACGCTGCTGCACCACCTAAGTGAAGCGCAGTGGCAACGCACTTTTTACCATCCAGAAAGCAAACGCTCGACTACGCTTGAGCAGGCGCTGGTGCTGTATGCTTGGCATGGGCGGCACCATTTGGCGCACGTAGAGCTGCTGGCGGCGTAGGTACTTGAGTTAGCTATTATTGGGCTGAGCGCTCTGCGGAATAGCTAGCTGCGGGCCGAGCCTACCTTTGCGCGGGCGCAAGCCTATGTTTAGCTCATGAGCCAAAAGCCTACCCCACCACCGGACGACAAACAGCTGTTGCACCCACGCAATAAGCACCGGTCACGCTATGATTTTGACCAGCTTGTGGCCAGCAGTCCCGCTTTAGCGGCCTTTATGCAGGTAAATAGCTACGGCGATGCCTCTATCGATTTTGCTAACCCGGCCGCATTAAAAGCCTTAAATCAAGCGTTACTACGGCACTTTTACAGGGTAGCAGCTTGGGATATTCCAGCGGGTTATTTGTGCCCGCCTATTCCGGGCCGGGCCGACTATATCCACTACCTGGCCGACCTATTGGCCAGTAGCAACCAGGGCGTAGTGCCTCGGGGCAAAGGCCTTAAGGTGCTAGACATAGGGGTAGGAGCCAACTGCATCTACCCAATTTTGGGCCACCAGGAGTACGGCTGGCGCTTCGTAGGCTCCGACACCGACCCGAAAGCGCTGAATGCCGCTAGGCGACTGGTGGCCGCCAATCATAACTTGGTAGGTGCCATCGACCTGCGGCTACAGCCCGAGCCTCAGCACATTCTTGCTGGCATCGTAAAGCCCGGCGAAGTCTTCGACGCGACCGTGTGCAATCCACCGTTTCACGGCTCGCTGGCCGAAGCCACAGCTGGCACCCAGCGTAAGCTGACCAACTTGGGGGCCAAGCGCGGTGCGCGGCCCGTGCTCAACTTTGGGGGCCAAAATACTGAGTTGTGGTGCCCAGGTGGCGAAAAAGGCTTTGTGCGCCGCTTGGTGAGCGAAAGCCAGCAGCTACCCACTTCTTGCTTTTGGTTTACTACCCTCATCTCTAAGAAAGACACGCTGCCGGCTGTTTATCATGCGCTTAGGCAGGCGGCGGCTACGGATGTACGCACCATTAACATGGCTCAGGGCCAGAAGAAAAGTCGGCTCGTAGCCTGGACTTTTCTGACGCTTGCCCAGCAGGAAGCCTGGCGGCAGGCGCGCTGGCCATCAGCTATTTAGAACACGTTACCGCTTACTTACCATTTGTTTGCTTATGTCTCTTGCCCCGGTCGACCCGCTGCGCTACCCCATTGGCCGGCCACAATTGCCTACTACCCCCCTCACGCCAGCCGAGCGGGCCGGATACCTGCAGCAACTGGCCGACCTGCCGGCGCAGCTGACGGCCACGGCGCGCCAAGTGGGCGGCGAGCGCCTGCAACTGCCTTACCGGCCGGGCGGCTGGACGGGCCGGCAGGTGATTCACCACGTAGCTGATGCGCACCTCAACCTGTATAGTCGCTTTCGGCTGGCGCTAACTGAAGATAATCCTACCGTGCGCCCCTTTGATGAGCAAGCCTGGGCCGAATTGCCCGATGTAGCGGCCACGCCCATCACCGTGTCGCTGGCTTTGTTAGAAAGCCTGCACAGCCGCTGGGTTATCCTACTGCAGCACCTAACCGAGGAACAATGGCAGCGCACGTTCTACCACCCGCGCTACGACACTACCACAACTCTCGACCAAGCCCTGGTGCAGTATACCTGGCACGGACGGCACCACCTAGCCCACGTAGCGTCGCTGGCCGCTTAGCGCAAAAAGCGCCTGAGGCGTTTTTTGCGCTAAGCGGTAGTTGCTATTTATTGCCGCCGCGCACTAAGCTGTTGCCTTTGCCATAGCGGCGCAGGCTTTTTTCGGCCTCAGGATTGAGCTTGGCTGCTTTTTCAAGGTCGCGGCGGGCTTCTTTAATGCGGTCGTAGCTGGCGTAGCTAATGCCTCGGTACTCAATGGCATCGGCATAGAGCGAATCCAGGTTGATGGCGCGGGTAAAGTCCGACACGGCAGCCTTGTACTGGTACATCTGCATTTTGGCCACGCCACGGCCAAAGAAAGCTTCCTTATCATCGGGCCGATACTTCACGGCACCACTAAAATCATTGGAAGCTGCCTTGTACTGCTTCAGCATCAGCTCGTTAACACCTTTGTTGTAGTACACGTCGGGGTTATTGCGCATGTAGCGCAGGGCAGCGGCATAGTCTGGAGACGCGTCTTTGTAGTTTTTGAGGTTGGAGTTGGCCTTAGCGCGCTCTAGCAAGGCTCGCGAGTTTTTGGGGTTTAGGCGCAGGGCTACGTTAGCGCGGGCCAACTGGTATTTGTAGTCGGCGGCGGTCATTTTCTTCTCGGCCGCTCGTGCAGCCGAGGCTTCCGTGGCCGAAGGCGCAGTAGGGTCGGCGGTGGCGGCGGTGGCCTCGGCAGCGGGAGCGTCGAGTTCGGCTACCGACGCGGTGGCCGTGCCATTGGCATTGCGCCGCGAAGTATCGGACACTACTGGCGCCGCGGGTGCCGTAGGAATGGCAACCGCGCTACTGGTAGGTCGTTCATTTTCGGTGGTGGCAGTAGCGCAGCCAGCCGCAAAGGTTAGCACGGCAAATGCCGCGGGTATTAACTGAGAAGTAGATGATTTCATCAAACTGAGCGAAGGGAACTAGGGGCTCGGAGGTGTGTTATAGGCTAGCGCCTTCTACGGCAAAGTCGAGGCAATGGGTTGTCGCCCGCCACAGTCGCCAAAATGCAGGGCCAACTGCGCAAGGTGCGAGGCAGCGGACCGGGGTAGCAGGCTGACCTATCTTTGTGGAGCCGGCCCGGCTGGCGTTTTTCTTCCTTTTTATATCCCGTACGTTTTTCTCATGGCATTGCAATTTGACCTAGTAGTAATTGGTTCAGGGCCCGGTGGTTACGTAGCCGCCATCCGCGCCGCGCAGCTGGGGCTGAAGGTGGGCGTAGTCGAGCGCGAATCGTTGGGCGGCATCTGCCTCAACTGGGGCTGCATCCCGACTAAGGCGCTGCTCAAAACGGCTCAGGTGTACGAATACCTCCTGCATGCGCAGGACTACGGCCTCACCGTGGGCCAGCCTGGCTTCGACTTCGCGGCCGTTATTAAGCGCAGCCGGGGTGTGGCTGATGGCATGAGCAAAGGCATCAACTTCTTGTTTAAGAAGAACAAAATTGAGGTAGTCAACGGCACTGGTAAGCTACTGGCGCCCGGCAAGGTAGAAGTGACCAAGCCCGACGGCACCAAGGAAACCGTGGAGGCCAAAAACATCATTTTGGCCACTGGCGCCCGCGCCCGCCAACTGCCTAACCTACCCATCGACGATAAGAAAATCATCGGTTACCGCAAGGCCATGACGCCCGATAGCCTGCCTAAGAGCATGGTGGTCGTGGGCTCGGGTGCTATTGGGGTCGAGTTTGCCTACTTCTACCGCTCCATGGGCACCGAAGTCACTATCGTCGAGTACTTGCCGCGCATCGTGCCGGTCGAAGACGAGGAGATTTCGCGCCAGATGGAGAAGTCGTATAAGAAAATGGGCATCAACATCCTTACTAGCGCGGAAGTAACCAAAGTGGACACAACTAGTGGCCCCGGCTGCAACGTGTTCATCAAGACGGCCAAGGGCGAGCAGCAAATTGCCTGCGACGTGGTGCTGAGTGCCGTGGGCGTGCAAACCAATCTCGAAAACATTGGCCTCGAAGAGCTTGGCATTAAGGTAGAGAAAGGCCGCGTGTTGGTCGATGACTTCTACCAAACCAATGTGCCCGGTATTTTCGCCATCGGCGACATCATTCCCGGTCCAGCGTTAGCGCACGTAGCCTCTGCCGAAGGCATTATTTGCGTGGAGAAAATCACCGGCCACAATCCCGAGCCGCTCAACTACACCAATATTCCCGGCTGCACTTACGCCCAGCCCGAAATTGCCTCTGTGGGCTACACCGAGGCCGAGGCCAAGGCCAAAGGCTATGATATCCGGGTGGGTAAATTCCCCTTCTCGGCGTCGGGCAAAGCCGCTGCTGCCGGTGCTAAAGATGGCTTCGTGAAGGTGATTTTTGACAAGAAGTACGGCGAGTGGCTCGGCGCCCACATGATTGGTGCCAACGTGACCGAGATGATTGCCGAGGTAGTAGTAGCGCGCAAGCTCGAAACCACGGGCCACGAGATTATTAAGTCGGTGCACCCCCACCCCACCATGAGCGAAGCTATCATGGAAGCTGCCGCCGCCGCTTACGATGAAGTGATTCACTTATAAAAAATTGCAACTTTCATTGAATAGCCAGACTGTATTCCAGTCTGGCTTTTTTTGTGCTTTACATTTGATAATCCATTTATCCACATCTAATCTTCACTTATGAAGTTAACTATTACTCGTTCATTAGCCTCGTTCTTAACCGGCTGTACTTTGCTTGGCAGCGGTTGTGCTGGGTCGTACACAGCTATTAAGCCCGACCGCATTGGTACTTATCAATCCTCGCTGACTAAGTCTCCAGTGCAATTGGATTATCAATTTGACGCTCTGAGATTGCAAGGACACAATAAGAAATATGTCAAGAAAGAGCTGAAGAAGGGCTACCACGTAGTAGCCGTGCGCATCACGAATACAACTGGAGCGGAAATCAATTTTTCGCGCGATGCCGTGCTGTATTATGGCGACCGGCCCATCATGCCCGTGGCCGGCAGCATTGCCGCTCACGACATGAAACAAGGGGTAGCAATCTACTTGCTCTACGTCCTGCTTAATCCTAGTTTTACTAAAACAAATTCCACTAACGGCTACGTCACTAACTCCGAAAGTAGCACCTATTACATTGGCCCCTTCATTGCGGGTGGCAACATGCTGGGTGCCTCGATGGCAAATGGAAACTTCCGCCGCGAGCTAGAGCAATACGACCTCACCAACCGTACTATCCGCCCCGGCGAAACCGTATTTGGTTTGCTCTGCCTGCGCGAAACCAGCGTTGCCCCGTTGCGGTTAGAACTGCGCTCAGTTGCGTCAAACAATGCCCCGGCTACGCCTACCGTACCAGCCCTACCCCCCGCCAGCAAGCCAGCCTCCACTACCAACTAAGTTTGTTAAAGCAATTAAGTAAAAAAGCCCCGCCAGATAGTCTGGCGGGGCTTTTTTACTTAATTGCTTTAGCCATTTATTGTTTGGCTATAACGTTGGAAGCCAGCGTAAACTCGTCGTAGATGGCTTTGTCGCCGATGCTGTCGAAGAAGGTTTTAGAACCGTATTTCAAACCAAATTTGGTGCGGTCGATAGTGACTTTGCCAGTAGCAGCGGCTACCCCGTTTTTCACGCCCACTTTGGCTGGGAAGCTAACGCTTTGTGTTACCCCTTTGATGGTCATGTCACCGGTGATGGTGGCGTTGTCGGCATCAGCAGCTGCGCCTTTGATGGGCACTACGCTCGTGATTTTGAAAGTTGAAGTGGGATAAGTGGGCGCATCAAAGAAATCGCCGCTGCTCATGTGGCCCACAAACTTGGCGTGGTTTTCCGCATCCGTGATGTCGGTAGCTTTGATGGTCTTCATGTCAACCACTGCTGTGCCGCCAACTACCATGTTATTACGCACTTGCAGGTCGCCGCTCGTGAACTGAATAGTACCATTGTGGCCGTGCGTTACGGCTTTACCATCCCAACCTAAGGTGCTGAGCTGCGGCTGCAACTTGTAGGTGGTTGCAGCAGCAGTAACAGTTTTAGAAACGGCTTTCTGAGCGAAAGCAGCTGGCGAAGCTAGCAAAGTGGCCCCAAGAAGAACGGGAAGCAGAATTTTTTTCATGGTCGAAAAAAGGTAGAAATGGTAAGAGAAGAGAGATTATTTAAAACGACTATTAGGTCCGAATCTTATCGAGCAACATATTCAACTGGTGCAGCTCACTGTCAGTTAGGTTTTCAAAACCAAAGCCCTTGGGGTTAACCACTTCAGCCTCATCAATCTGACGCAGCAGGTGAAGGCCGGCCTCGGTGATACGGATGTCGACGGCGCGCCGATTGGCGGGGCACACAGTGCGCGTGACAAGCTTTTTGTCTTCCAGCTTGTCCACAATGCGTGAGGCATTGCTGGTTTTGTCCAGCATCCGGTCGATGAGCATGGCTACTGTGGCGGGCAGCGGATGCTGCCCCCGCAGAATGCGTAATATGTTGTACTGCGGAGTGGTCAAATCATAAGGCTTGAACAAGCCGACGCGGCGCTGCCCTAGCCAACCCGCCGTGTACACCACATTGAGAAAAGCCTTTTGAGCTTCACTTTGAAAAACAGGCTGTTTGATTTCGTCTTCGAGGCGCACGGGAGTAATGATTACGGGTGCAAATTTAGTGTATATACATTTAATGTATCGACATGGTTCTCATTTTTTTTCAAATTTTTTCTTGGCTGAGTAATTACGGCCGACTTTTGCGTACAGCCTTCCTCACTCTTCTATTCTTCACATGCGCTTTTCTCACCTTTTTGTTAGCTTGCTGCTAGGGTCTAGCCTGGCTTTTGTTCCTCGCCCTGGGGCGGCTCAGCCTTCGGGTGGCCAGCCGGTGCGCCCTAATCGCAACGCGCAGTTTCTGTATAACCACGGTGCGGTAGTGCAGCGCTTGGGCAGCCAAATTACGCCACTTACCCAAAATGTGCGCTTGCCCAACGGCACTAAAATCAACGTGCGCAGCGGCATCGTGGAGCTGCCGACCGGCAAAATCACTACCCTGCGCGAGGGCGACTACGTGAATGCGGAAGGCGGCATTGTTTTCGGCTCGCCGGCCAGCGCTGCCGCTGCCCGCGGCGACAGCACGGTGGCGCCCAATGCTAAGTATGACCCCTACGTGCACGTCGGCACCGCTCCTGCCCGCGCACTCGGCGACGCCCCCACCGAGCGTGAGCAATTGCTGATGCGCAAGATTGAGCTGCTTACTCGCAAAGTGGCTTTGCTGAACCAAAGCGTTGCCACGCCGCCCGATATGAGCGCGGTAGACAAGCAGCTGCAAGAGCTTGATGTGCAGCTGAAAACCGCCAAGCGCGATTAGCTGTGAAAAGGGGGGCAGGTCGATAAGCTCCTACCCCCCTCTTTCACTCTTTAGTCGTTAGCTGCCCGTCGGCTTCTTGCACGAGGCCAAAGGGCTCATCGCGCAGAATGAGCAGGCCGTCGAGGTCGTGCACTTCGGCCAAAGCACTGATTTGCAACGCGGACCAGATACCCAGCGAGGTTTCGACCATGCAGCCCAGCATGGGTAGCAAGCCGTGCGCGCGCGTGCGCCGTAGCAGCTCGACGCCCCGCTGATACCCGCCAGCCTTCATCAGCTTCACATTGACGCCGTGAAATTGGCGCGCAATTTCCTCGAAGTCGGCTTCATCCGTTACTGACTCATCGGCGAGTAGAGGCACCGCCGTTCGGGGGCGCAGATAGCGGTAGTCGGCGGCGAGCACGGCGGGGAGAGGCTGCTCTAGCAAGCGCATGACTAGGCCGGGCACGGCAGCTGCCTGCTCCAGAAAGCGCAGCAAGCTGTCGGCGTCGGGCCAGGCCTCGTTGCCATCCACGAGGAGAGGCTGGCCGGGGCAAGCCTCGGCCACGGCCCGCAGCAAGTCGAGCCCCTGCTCTTGGTTAACCTTGATTTTCAGCAAGCTAAACCGATGCGCACGTTGCTGCGCAATAAAGGCGGCCACCTCGCCCGGCTCCATAATAGGGAGCGAAAAAGCTGTGGGCACGCGGCTAGCGGGCTGGGGCACGCCTAGCAGCTGCCACACCGGCTGGCCAGCGCGCGCGGCCAAGCAATGCGTGAGGGCGGCTTCGAGGGCAAAGCGGAGCGCGTGCGCCACGGGGTTGGCGGCCAGCAGCTCGACCAATTCGGCCAAGGTGCCAGCCTGCGGCAGCCCGGCCGCCAGCAGCCCGGCAAATTGCTGGCGCAGCAGTTCGGGGGTTTCGCCGTAGCGTACGTTGGGGGCAGCTTCACCTTGGCCGGTTGCACCAGCCTGGGCTGCCTGCACCACCAGGTTAGTCTTGGCTGAAGAAGCGTTGCGCGAGATTTTCCAGGTATAGCGGAGCGGTAGCTCGTAGGTGGTGAGGGTCCAGGTAGTCATGCAGGGTAGGCCTGGTCAGGCACTGCAAAGTAGCACGAAGCTACCTCTACGCGCTGGGTAGCCAGCCATGGTTCGGCCCGGCATCCCGTTCTTTATACTCCCATTCTGCCTTCTTTATTAATAACGCATGAAGTTTTCGCGTCTTTCCGGGCTTGCCATTCTGTTGCTTTTGGTTGCGCTGGTGCTCACGGTCCTCCCCACTAATGGGCTGGCAGCCCTACCCCCTACCCTGCCAGCAACTGCCCGGTGGCTGGCACTGGGCGCCTTGGGTGCCGCCTTAGCGCCCCGCCGCTCGCTCACCCTCTGGATAGTGCTGAGCATGCTGGTTGGCATCGAGCTTGGTCACGATGCCCCTGCGGTAGCAGTACCGCTTAAAGTATTGAGCGATGCGTTCTTACGCTTGGTCAAGAGTATTATCGCGCCGCTAGTGTTTGCTACGCTGGTAGTTGGCATCGCGGGCCATGCCAACCTCAAGCAAGTAGGCCGCATGGGTCTCAAAGCGCTGATTTACTTTGAAATTGTGACCACTTTCGCCTTGTTTATCGGCTTGGCGGCCATCAACTTCACCAAAGCCGGCGTAGGCGTGACCCAGCTAGCCCCGACGGCCGGTGAAGCCGATGCGCTACAGCCCGCCGCCCACCAAACGGCGGCCGACATTATCCTGCACATCTTTCCCGAGAACATTGCCAAGTCGGTCGCCGAAGGCCAGGTATTGCAAGTAGTTATCTTTGCTATTATCTTCGCTATCGGCCTGGCAATCAGCCCCGAGCCTGCTCGCCGCCGGATGCTGAGCTTTTGCGAAAGCCTGTCGGAAGTCATGTTCAAATTTACCAATGTGGTCATGTACTTTGCGCCATTGGGGGTAGGCGGAGCACTCGCCTACACCGTAGGTAAAATGGGGTTGGCGCCCCTTAAAAACGCTGCATTTCTACTTTTCACGCTCTACGGCGCGCTCGTGGCCTTCGTGCTGCTGGTGCTGCTGCCGGTGGCGCTGCTGGCGCGCCTGCCGGTGCGGCGCTTCGTGGCAGCGGTGGCCGAGCCCGTGAGCATAGCCTTTGCTACCACCTCGAGCGAGGCGGCCCTACCCCGTGCCATGGAAGCCATGGAAGGCATTGGCGTGCCGCGCCGCATCGTGGCCTTTGTAATGCCCACGGGCTACTCCTTCAACCTCGATGGTACTACCTTATACCTATCGTTGGCGGCCGTGTTTGTGGCGCAGGCCGCGGGCGTGCCCTTGAGCTTCGGCCAGCAATTGCTAATGGTTTTTACTTTGATGCTCACCAGCAAGGGGGTAGCAGGTGTGCCGCGCGCTTCGCTCGTAATTTTGTTGGCTACGGTAGCTTCTTTTAACCTCCCCGCCTGGCCGGTATTTATCATTCTGGGCATCGACGCGCTCATGGATATGGCCCGCACAGCCGTTAACGTGCTGGGCAACTGTTTGGCTTCGGCCGTGGTTGCACGCTGGGAAGGCGAGTTTATAGACAACTACGTAGCCCCGCCTGACCTGCTAACGGCCGAGCCTGCCGTAGCGGCACGTAGCCATGCTTAAGTAACGCTGCGCGACTTAGTTTAACACTATATTTTGTAAATAAGCCGAGGTGTAGTACTTTAGCTATCAGATTACTTTTATTCTATAAAAAGGGCTGATTTATAAATTAATTCTACATAAAGTACCACAACAGTTCTTACTAATTCTTTTATGAAATTGTATTCCTCCGTTGTTCGCCCAGCTTTACTGACTGCACTGGCCTTATCGGGACTCAGTGCCTGCATGTCAGTTAAGGGTAGCCTCTCACACACGCCTACGGCAGTTATTACCAAGCGCCTACCCCCCATGGAAATCACGGCGGACCCCGGCCCGCTGGCGATGAACGACGGCGCGCTGCCCGACGACCCGCTGCGGCTGTTCAAATCGGAGCTTCAGCACAATGTGGTAGAAGCTGCTGACACGGCAACATTTGGCTACATGCGGCTGGTTGTGACGAAGGTGAAGACCATACGCAAGGGCCGCAGCCTCCAGGCGGCGCAGGTAGTTAC
>CALMOO010000340.1 GCA_937871705.1 uncultured Hymenobacter sp. | reverse complement strand
ACGCTAGCCTGAGCGATGAGCAAGCGTAAGGCCGGCATCGTGGGTGGCGCTGGCTACACGGCTGGCGAGTTGGTGCGGCTGCTACTGCACCACCCAGAGGTTGAAATTGGCGCGGTGGTTAGCTCGACGCAGGCTGGGCAGCCGCTTTATAGTGTGCACGACGACCTACTGGGCGACACCGACCTGCTTTTTCAAAGCGAGCTGAACGGCGACGAAGACGTGGTTTTTCTGTGCCTAGGGCACGGGAATTCGCGCGAGTTCTTGCAGAAGACTTCCCTACCCACCACCACCAAAGTCATTGACCTAAGCAATGACTTTCGACTAGCCGCTGACCGCGAAGTTGTAGGCCGCCACTTTGTGTATGGCTTGCCAGAGGCGAACCGCGAGACCATTCGCACGGCCGACAGCATTGCCAATCCCGGCTGCTTTGCTACAGCAATTCAGTTGGCACTGCTGCCACTAGCCGCTGCTGGGCAGCTAAACGACGCGGTGCATGTATCAGCCATTACTGGCTCGACGGGCGCAGGGCGTGGCTTGGTTGAAACGACTAGCTATACCTGGCGCACAGGCAACGTTTCGGTTTATAAAGCTTTCACGCACCAGCACTTAGGTGAGATTGGCGAAACGCTAGTTGGCTTACACTCAGGCTTCGAAAAGGCAATTAACTTTATCCCTTACCGCGGCAATTTCACCCGAGGTATCTTTGCATCGGTTTATACTACCTGCGAACTTTTAATACCAGAAGTACAAAAACTGTACTCTGACTATTACCTGGGTGCTCCGTTTACGGTGGTTTCAGCGAAAGAAATACATCTGAAACAAGTAGTTAACACGAATAAGTGTATACTGCACCTCGAGAAGCACGGCGACCAGTTGCTTATCACCTCAGCCCTCGACAACTTACTTAAAGGTGCGTCGGGCCAGGCCATTCAGAATATGAACCTGCTATTTGGTTGGCCCGAAACGGCCGGCTTGCAAAGCAAAGCCTCTTTCTTTTAGCCATGAACTTATTCGACGTTTATCCACTCGTGGACATCACGCCGGTGCGGGCGCTCGGCGCGACGCTTTGGGACAAGAACGGCCAGCAATACCTGGATTTTTACGGCGGCCACGCCGTGATTTCCATCGGCCACAGCCACCCGCACTACGTGCAGCGCGTGCAGGAGCAGGTGGCCAAAATCGGCTTCTACTCTAACTCGGTGAAAATCCCGATTCACCAAGAACTGGCCGCGAAGCTGGGTAACTTGTCGGGCTACCCCGATTATACGCTGTTTCTGTGCAACTCAGGGGCCGAGGCCAATGAGAATGCGCTGAAGCTGGCGTCGTTTCACACCGGCAAAAACCACGTAATTGCGTTCAAAGGCGCGTTTCACGGCCGCACTTCGGGCGCGGTAGCTGCTACGGATAACCCTAAAATCGTGGCGCCCTTCAACGCGGGCCACGGCGTAAGCTTCGTGCCTTACGACCTTACGGCTGTGGAGCAAGTGATGCAGGCG
>CALMOO010000339.1 GCA_937871705.1 uncultured Hymenobacter sp. | reverse complement strand
CGGGTGGCCCGGGTGGCCCCACACGCCGGCGGCATCCCCTTGCAGCAGCTTTCTGTATGTGGTACCAGTTAGGGGTAAGAACGTGTCGGACCAAGCCAGGCCGGCTTTATAGCCCGGGGTATTGTAGGCCCCGGTGGAGTAAGCTAGCACGTATTTGGTGCCGATTTTAGTCACATTGCCGGTTTCCACGAGCTTAAACGGGGCCTTCGGGTTCAAACCAAAAAAATACTCCGAGTTAAACCCGCCGTTTGCCTGGTCTGGCGCCAACAGGGGGGTAGGCGCCCCGAGTGCCAGCTGGGTTGCCGATTGCATCAGCTGCGCGACCACGCCATCGTGCAGGGGGCTGGTTCGCAACGCTTTGCTATAGAGCAGATACAAGTTGCCGCTATCCTCGAAATATTTGCCATCGTAGTTTGCTTTCTCGACCTGCCCCAACGACCCGATAAGTAGCGTATCCACCACCCACGCCGTGGGTACCGGCGCGGCGGCGTTAGTGGCGTGGGCATGGGCAATGACGCTCCACGTCGTATCACCGGGCAGGAAGGCCGAATTGGAGAGATGGAGCGTGGTGGCCATCTGCCAGGTGCCCTGGTTGTCCTGATAGATATTATTGTTGCCGATGGACCGGATGGTGGACCCGTACAGGGTGGTTGCCCGGTGCGGAAAAGGGCCGAGGCTGACGGCGAGGCGCGTCGTTTGGAAAGCACCGGTCTGAACGCTGCCCATGGTGCTTAGAATACTCTTGTTACTACCGGCAAAGGACTGCGGGGCCGTGACGCCCGGCGCGAAATGAATGGGCAAGGGGTCGGGGAAATAGCCGGAAGCGGGGCTAACGACTACCTGCGTCAAGGGCTGAATGTTGATGGTCGTGGGCGGTGCCGACTGCCCTGGGGCTGGCGTCGAAGCATCGCGGCAGCCGACCATAAAAATGGCACCGGCGACAATAAGCGCGTACCAGCGGTACCTACTACTGAGCTTATCTAGAAAGTAAAACAGGCGAAATCGCCCCGAACGGTTGAAGGTTTTGCTAGGCATCTTATTAATGTTAATGGATTAGTGCGGAGTAGGAG
>CALMOO010000338.1 GCA_937871705.1 uncultured Hymenobacter sp. | reverse complement strand
CTATTGTAGAAAAGGTCAAAGCTTTCATCTTTCAGGCTGGTAAGGTCATTATCGCCATTTCGGTGTTGCTGTGGGTGCTGGCCAGCTACGGCCCCGGCAACCGCCAGGCACAGGCCGAAGCGCAGGTGCAGCGGCAGGCCGCTACTCAGCACTGGCCGGGTCCGGAGCTGGAGCGCCGCGTGGCTTCGGCCCGCCTCGAAACTTCCTACGCCGGCTCATTCGGCCACGTGTTGGAGCCCGCTATTCGGCCGCTGGGCTTCGACTGGAAAATCGGCATTGCGCTGCTCACCTCCTTTGCCGCGCGCGAAGTGTTTGTGGGCACCATGTCGACCATCTACAGCGTAGGCCAGGATGCCGACCTCGGGACCGTGCAGCAAAAGCTGCGGCACGAGAAGGACGCGCACGGACAGCCATTCTTCACGCCGGTGCGGGCGCTGTCGCTGCTGGTGTTCTACGTGTTTGCCATGCAGTGCATGAGCACCTTGGCCGTAACCTACCGCGAAACTAAAAGCTGGCGCTGGCCGCTCGGCCAACTCGTGTACATGACCGGGCTGGCTTATGCGGCTTCATTGCTGGTGTGGCAATTATTTAGCCGATAGCTGTCAATTGCATCTGTCATTGCGAGCACAGCGAAGCAATCGCCCTAGAACGATACCCGCATAGTTGTCCTCAGACGATTGCTCAGCTGTGCTTGCCATGACAGACAGTCTTCCCTTTTAAAATCATGACTACTTACGAAACGCTACTGCGCCTCGCTTTCCGCACTCCGGCTGACCAGGCGCAGTACCTTACTCCCACTATTCTGGATGCTTACGATGGCTTCGCGCGTGCTACCCCCCGCGACCAGCCCTTTCGTTTCGAGCAGTGGCGCCTGGGCGTGGCCATGAGCCTGTTGCGGCTCCTCAGCGATTTAGGCGACCACGATGAAGCGCGCCGGGCCGCCGACGTGCTGCACCGCGCCCTCAGCACCGCCCGCTCGCCTCAAGACATTGACAAGCAGATTGGCAAGGAAAACAAGCTCTTCGAGCAGATCTATACTAATCTCTACGTCAACGACGAAGGCGAGGCGCTGCTCGACCTCTTCGCCCACACCCTCGACGCCGACGCGCCAGACCTACTAGCGCAGGTAGAAGACGAGGCAGCGGAATTAGCAAAGGACTTGAATTTTGAAGCGAAGAATGAAGACGATGAAGCATGAAAAAGGCCGCTCTGCATAGCAGAGCGGCCTTTTTGCTAATTATTAGGCTATCCTAATAGCCTGGGTTCTGCGTCAAATTCGGATTGTTATTGATTTCGCGCTGCGGAATAGGTAGTATAAACCGCGGGTCGCTGGCTAGCACAGCGGGCACGGCGGGCACGGCAGGAGTAGTGGCAGTAGCAGGCATAGCTGGTACTGCCTGAATAACAATGCCATTTATACGCCGCAGGTCGTGGATGCGGAAGCCCTCGAAGGCCAATTCTAACTGCCGCTCTAGCAGCACGTCAGGCAGTGTTACCTCGGCGAGGGGGGTAGCACCAGAGCGCGTGCGAATGCGGTTTACATCGGCCAACGCAGACACTGAGTTGCCGGCACGTACGTCGCACTCGGCCCGGATGAGGTACATTTCAGCCAAGCGTACAACTGGAATATTCTGGCCGTATGTACGCCACTTAATGGTGCGGTAACGGCCAACCCGGTTATTACCATCACTGACATAAATCAGCTTACTGGTTTGAATAGCCGATAGGGTATCAGAACCACGAGAATCGGTTACTTCATACAAGCCCACAAAATCAGGGTTGATGCTCACATCACCGCGGCCATAGAGGACACCCTGGTCGCCGTTGGGGCTGTAGCCGGCGAAATAGGTAGCCAAGCCGTCGTTGCTGGTGCCTGCGTTGTTCTGGTCGTTTTGCTGAATTTCGAACAGGCTTTCAGCGCTGTTGCGGTTGGCAAATACGGCGGCAACCGTACCGGTCAGGCTGGCGCCGCTGTTGGTAATAACGTCATTGGCAGCGGCCCGTGCCGCCGTGAAGTTGCCTTGTTGCAAGTAGACCCGAGCCAGCATTGCCTCAGCCGAATACTTAGAGGCGCGCGTTATGTTTTGAGTAGGCAGCTTCGCGATGGCATTCTGCAAGTCTTTAATGACTTGGGCATATACCTCCTCTACCGTATTGCGCGCGAGTTGAACATCAGCTTGCGAGGTTGTCGTGATGGGTACTAGGTTGATGGGCACCCCAGCCTGGGTATTATTACCGCCGGTTTGGTACTGCTGGGCATAAAGGCGCACCAACTCGAAGTACATGGCACCGCGGATAAACGAAGCTTCGCCCTCATACTGGCTCTTCTGGCCCGCATCGGTCACGACGCCCAGGTTGTCCAGAATCAGGTTGCACTGGTTGATGGCATCGTAGGCTTGCGTCCAGATACCTTCCGCGTTAGAGTTGTTCGAGATTTGCGTGTGGTTGCGCAGCTGCCGGTAGTTCTGGAAAGTGCCATCCCAGTTGATGTAGTCGTTGCCAGCGAGCAGCTCGGGCACCAGAATAAGGTCGGTGCCATATAGGCGGGGGTCGTCGAGGCGAGCGTAGGCGCCCACTACTGCCGCCGCGATTTTCTGCGACGTGTTGTAGCCAGTAGCAGCATCAATACTTTGCTGAGGCACAATATCTAACGCATTCTTGCAGGCCGATAAGCTTAGGCCCAGTGCCAGCACGTAAGCTGGCCAAATAAACTTATTTTTCATATCAGGAAGCTATACAAAAGATTAAAAGCCAATGTTCACACCCAGCAGGTAGGTCTTCGCCAGCGGTGGCGTGTAGAAGTCATGGCCCAGCAGGTAGTTGGCTGTGCCCAAGCCGTAGGTGTTCACCTCGGGGTCGTAGCCGGTGTACTTGGTGAACGTAGCTAGATTCTGGGC
>CALMOO010000337.1 GCA_937871705.1 uncultured Hymenobacter sp. | reverse complement strand
GTACCTGCCAACGCCCGCGCTCGCGAAACCAGTACCTATACTCAGGGCCGCGTGTTCGACGCCGTCACCAAAAAGCCCCTGGAGGCTGTGGTGCAGCTGTTCGATTTGAATACCAATGCCTTAACGCAACAGGTGTATTCCGACGTAGAAACCGGCGAGTACACGGCCGTGCTCAATGAAGGGCGGGCTTATGCCATGTACGCCGCTGCACCCGGCTACCTACTCAAAAGCCTCAACTTCGACTATTCCAGCCAGCAAAAGTTCGACCCACTGACGCTCGATATCTACCTTGACCCCGCCAAAAGCGGCCGGAGTGCGGTGCTGAACAACCTGTTCTTTGACTCCAACCAAGCCACCCTCAAGCCCCGCTCGCGTACCGAGCTGAGCCGGCTGGTCGAGTTTCTGCGCCAAGACCCTGGCCTGCGGGTAGAGGTAGCCGGCCACACCGACAACGTAGGTACGCCGTCCGCCAACCTTAGTCTTTCGCAACGCCGCGCTCAGTCCGTGCTGGACTATTTAACCAGCCACGGCGTGCCCGCTACCCGCCTGCGCGCCAAAGGCTACGGCGAAACCCGCCCCTTGGCTGCTAATGACACGGATGCTCACCGGGCTCAAAACCGGCGGATAGAGCTCCGGATTCTGTAAGCTAACTTAAAGCAAGGCTTTAAGAAGGCGAAAATATCGTAGGATTTCTCAAACAAATTGTAGTGCCCGCCTCAGTGCGGGCATTTTTTGTGGGTAGAGTAAAGCTTTTTCAGATGAATATAACCTCATATATATGAGAGGCTTATGATTTATAGAAAAAACGCTTCAATTAAAAAAGTGCCAAAACGAAGCGATTTTGTCCAAAAAAATAAAAGCGCGTACGTTTGGAATGAGTTCGGCAGCCAAGTAGGGCAGTTGCTTGATGGTTGCCGCTCATTCTCCCTTTTTTCTACCCTTACCCAATCTGTACGCATGAGAAAGCTACTAGCCGCCGCCTGCCTCACCGCCAGCCTCAGCAGTGCCCGCCCCGCCCACGGCCCTGGCGATGAGCCCCGGGCCTATCCTAAGTCGGTAGCCATTCGGGCTACTACCCTTACGCAAGCACTGAACCAGCACATTCACTTCAACGAAGGCCAGTACGTGCAGGTGAAGCAAGTGCACCTGCGCTACCTGGAAGAGCGCCGCCAACTCGAGTTCGAGCTAGGCCTCGCCAACGCCGCCGCTGCCGAGCGCGACGAGCAGCTGGCTGCCGCTCAGTGCCGCTACGAGCAGGCCCTTAGCGACTTGCTCAAGCCCGACCAGCGCCTAGCCTACCAGCAGCTGCGGGCATCGTTCACAGCGCACCGCCTCTAATTACTTCCTGGCGCAGCTGGCTCGCTGAGTGGGTCAGTTGCGCCAAAGTATTGCTTATACCTTACAAAAAATCTACTACGGTTTGCTGTAAGGTGTTGTAAGCGGCGGAGGGGGTAGGGCAGAGGTCTGCCAAAATAAGAATTGCCAGCCTACCCGAAGGCAAGCTGGCAATTAACTACCTCGTAGAAATGACTAAAGCGCTTAGCCGCGCTCGGCCATTGTTACGTAATTACGCTCATTTTCACCTACATAAATCTGCCGTGGGCGGCCGATAGGCTCCTTGTTTTCGCGCAGCTCTTTCCACTGAGCAATCCAGCCGGGGAGGCGGCCGATGGCAAATAGCACCGTAAACATCTCCGTTGGGATGCCCATTGCCTTGTATATAATGCCCGAGTAGAAGTCCACGTTCGGGTACAGCTTGCGCTTGATGAAGTAGTCATCGGTAAGGGCGGCTTCTTCCAGCTCCTTAGCGATTTTTAGCAGCGGGCTATTTTCGGCACCTAAGGCTTGCAGCACCTCATCAGCAGCCTTTTTAATGATTTTGGCGCGGGGGTCAAAGTTTTTATACACCCGGTGGCCAAAGCCCATGAGCCGGAAGCCGCTGTCCTTGTCTTTTGCCTTGGCGATGAACTTGCTCGTGTCGCCACCATCTTTTTCGATGGCCTCCAGCATCTCAATCACTTCCTGGTTGGCGCCGCCGTGCAGCGGCCCCCACAGGGCGTTGATACCGGCCGACACCGAGCCGTAGAGGCTGGCGTTGGACGAGCCCACCAGGCGCACGGTACTGGTTGAGCAGTTCTGCTCGTGGTCGGCGTGCAAGATGAAAAGCTTGTTCAAAGCACTCACTACCACCTGGTTCTGCTTGTACTCCTCGGTGGGGTAGCTGAACAGCATGTATAGGAAGTTGGCCGTGTAGTCGAGCTCGTTGGTCGCCTCGTCGAGCCGGACGATCTTCTCGGCG
>CALMOO010000336.1 GCA_937871705.1 uncultured Hymenobacter sp. | reverse complement strand
TCGCCGCCTACGACACGGAGACAGCGACCCCCAGCTACACGCTGTTTAATGCGGCGGTAGGGACCGACGTGGCCGACGCCAAGGGCAAGACGCTGTTCTCGGTGTACATAGCGCCGAATAACCTGTTCGATGTGGCGTACCAGTCGCACCTGAGCCGCCTCAAATACGAGGACATCAACTACACCACCGGCCGGCGTGGCGTGTTCAATATGGGCCGCACGGTGAGCTTGAAAGTGGTGGTGCCGCTGGCGTTTAAGTAGCCACTTATAGCTTTGGCTAACTACCTGTCAAGCCTGCTTTAGACCTCAGTGAAAAAGGCCGCCTGCTTCTCTTGCGAAGCAGGCGGCCTTTTATTTTTTTGCAACAACGGGTGATACTTGGGTCAGAATGGGATTAATTAGTATGATGGCTGCTACCACTTCTCCTACCCCGTCCGCCGCGGCCCTGCACCAGGCCCTACTCGCCAACCGCGAGCAGGCGCTGACGCAGCTCTACCAACGCGCGTTTCCGCTGGTGCGGCGCTACGTGTGCCGCCACGGGGGCTCGGCGCAAGATGCGCAGGACGTATTTCACGATGCCTTGGTGCTGCTCTATGAGCAGGCCGTGGGCGGCACGCTCGTGCTCACGGCCTCGGCCAGCACGTACCTGGTGGGCATCGGCCGCAACCTGTGGCACCACGAGCAGCGCCGCCGCGCGCGCCTACCCCACGAGGACCTGCCCGACTACCTCGACCAGCTACCCGCCGAGCTCGTAGAACCAGCCGAGCCAGCCTTGGCAGTGCTCGACTATGTGGAGCAACTGGGCGAAAAATGCAAGCGCATGTTGCTGGCTTTCTATTACTTCCAGCAGCCGCTGGGCCAAATCACGACCACGCTTGGCTACGCTAGCGTGCGCTCGGCCACTGTGCAAAAGTTCAAGTGCCTCGAGCGGCTGCGCCAGTCGGTGCGGGCCGCTTTCACTTCCGAAGTCCTTCACCACTAAGCCATGCGCCCCGAGCTAGAACGCCTCTTCCTGATTGAGCAGCAGCTCTTGCCCGGCCCGGCGGCGCTGCCAGCGGCCGAGTGGCGCCTGCGCCTGCTACTCGACAGCGACTTGCAAGCCGATGCGGAAACGCAGCAGCAGCTCTACGACGGTTTGCGAGCGGCCGGACGGCTCCAGTTGCGGCGCGAGTTGGTCAGTATTCACGCCACGCTGTATCCGCAGCGGCCCGGCTTAGGGCTGCATCGCCTGGCTGCTTGGCTGCGCGCCTGGCGCTGGCGCAACTAGCTGACACGCTCCATTTCGCGGGTTGTTTTCCCTTCGCTTTTCAAGCGAGGCTGGTACCTGCATGCCGCTACTCACCAGATTATTTTTTATTTAAACACTAAATCAGCCATGCTCAACCAAGCAGAATTTCGCAAGTTCGCCGTGAAGAATCAAGGCCTGAGCGGCGCAGCCGTTGACCGCTACTTGCACCAAGTGGAGGGGGTAGGGCGCCCGCTGGTCACGAACATGACGCGCTCCGTGATTGAGGAGCGGCCGCAGAACTTCCGCGAAATCGACGTGTTTTCGCGCCTTATCATGGACCGCATCGTGTTTCTGGGCACGGCCGTGGAAGAGAATATCGGCAACATCATCACGGCCCAGCTGCTCTTTCTGGAGTCCGTCGATTCCAAGAAAGACATTCTGCTTTACATCAACTCGCCCGGCGGCTCGGTGTACGCGGGCTTGGGTATTTACGATACTATGCAGTATATCAGCCCCGATGTGGCTACCATTTGCACCGGCGTGGCGCTCTCGATGGGGTCGGTGCTACTGGCGGGCGGGGCGGCCGGCAAGCGCTCGGCCCTACCCCACGCCCGTGTGATGATGCAC
>CALMOO010000335.1 GCA_937871705.1 uncultured Hymenobacter sp. | reverse complement strand
GGTCTTCGGGCCATATTTTCATGAAATTGGAGGGCACCGTAACGTCGGTAAGCCCCTCTAAAACGCTGACCTGCCACATCGGCGGCTTCCGGGCGCCCTATAATGCGCTCGTTACGGCTACCCCCTCGCTCAATGGCAACACCCTGCAAGTGCGGGCCGACCATACGCCGGAAGTCCAGCTTTCGGCCGACGTGCTGAAGCTATTTGATGGCGCTACGCATATTCCGCTCAGCACGTTTGTGGCCACCATGGAGCCGAGTGCTACTTCGGTGCAAATAGCCAATAACTACGCAGCGGGCATGTTTACGGTCAAGCAAATTAGCGCTAACTAGCTGAACGTCATGGCGCGTATCTCCCTGCTATCGGCTCTGCGCCGGCCAGCGGCTGCATGGCGGCTGGTGGCTGCATGGCGGCTGGTGGCCTTGCTGGCGCTGGGGGGGGTAGGGGCTGGTAGCGGTTGCCAGGCCAACCGGCCAGCCGAGTTGCGGGCGACCGCCGAACGGGGCTTAGTGCAGCCCACTAACTTTTCGGCCATGGTGTACGGCTTGGCCAACAACCAGCCCGACCAAGCTACCTTCGAGCTTGGCCGGACGCTGTTTTACGATGCGCGGCTGTCGAGCGACGGCACCGTGTCGTGCGGCTCGTGCCACCGCCAAAGCCAAGCCTTCACCGATGGCCAGGCCCTGGCGGTGGGGGTAGGCGGCCGGCGCAGTCCGCGCAACGCGCCGAGCCTGCAAAACCTGCGCTGGCGCCGCGGCTTCATGGCCGATGGCGGCGTGCTCGGCCTGGAGCTGCAAGCCCTGGCGCCGCTCACCAGCCCGGCCGAGATGAACACGCCGCTGGCCGATGCTCTGGCTAAGCTCAACACCGATGCCGAATATCGCCAGCGCTTTGCGGCTGTTTACGGGCCGGGCAAAATTGATACGCCGCAGTTTTTGCGGGCGCTGGCCCAATTCACGGCGGCGCTTACCTCGGTTAATTCGCGCTACGACCACTACGTGCGCCACGAGCCGGGCGGCACGCTCACTAACTCAGAATTGGGCGGCCGCATGCTGTTTCAGCAAAAGTGCAGCAGCTGCCACGCCACCGACTTATTCACCGACGAAGGCTACCACAACAACGGCCTTGACCGCACGTTTGCCAATGACTTGGGCCGCGCTCATATCACCAACCGCCCCGCCGACGCCGGCCGCTTCAAGGTGCCCAGCCTGCGCAACGTGGCGCGCACCGCGCCCTACATGCACGATGGCCGCTTTGCCACCCTGGCCCAGGTGCTGGCGCACTACGACCACGGCGTGCAGCCCTCGCCTACCCTCGATGCCCGGCTGCGCCAGCCCAATGGCCGGCTCGGCATTCCGCTTTCGGCGCAGGAGCAGGCCGACTTGCTGGCTTTTCTGAATACTTTGACCGACAACGAGTTTCTCAATAATCCCCGCTTCAAACAGCTTCAGCAGCCCGGGCTGCTCACCAAATCTGCCCAGATTATTGCGGCGCAAACTGCTGCTGCCCGGCTTGCAAGAAACTAACCCGTTGGGGTCCGTCGTTGTCGGCGCGGCAGCTCGTATTTTTTAGGGTCTTTAGCATTATCCAGCCACTATGTCGCGACCACTTACGCGCTTTATCCTACCCCTGCTGCTGAGTGTGGCGGCGCTAAGTCTGGCTGGCTGCAGCAAGAGCGGCTCGGAAGCGATTGACCCCGCGCCCACGGCCCCGACGCCCTACACGCTCACCGTGCCAGCCGGCTTCCCTACCCCCGTCATCCCGGCCGACAACCTACTCACCAACGAGGGGGTAGCGTTGGGCCGGATGCTGTTTTACGAAAAGGCGCTGTCGAGCACTGCCACCATGGCCTGCGCCTCGTGCCACCAGCAAAACAAGGCTTTCACCGATGGTCTGGCCAAGGCCGTGGGCGTGGATGGCGTAGCCAATCCGCGTGGCACCATGTCGCTCACCAACGTGCTCTGGAGCACCCAGCTAACCTGGGATGGCGCCTTCACCACGCTCGAAACACAGGCCCAAAAACCGCTCGAAAACACCATCGAGCTGCACCAGATGCTGCCCGTGAGCGTGGCCAAGCTGCAAAGTACCGCCCGCTACCCCCCTCTCTTTCTTGCAGCGT
>CALMOO010000334.1 GCA_937871705.1 uncultured Hymenobacter sp. | reverse complement strand
AAGCCGCGCCAAATCTGGACTCAGGGCGAGACGCAGGGTAGCTCTTGCTGGTTTCCGACCATCGACCATCCTAATCAGCGCATGACGCAGGAGATTGCAATGACGGTCGATAACCAGTATAAAACCTTATCCAACGGCTTGCTAGTAGCATCGCGCAAGAATGCCGACGGCACCCGCACCGATACGTGGCGCCAGAGCCTGCCCGCGGCCCCTTACCTCACCATGATGGCGGTTGGCGACTTCGCCGTAGTGTCCGATACGTGGCGGGGTAAGGCAGTTGATTATTACGTTGAGCCCAAATACAAGAACACCGCCAAAGCCGTGTTTGGTCACACCCCCGAAATGATGGAGTTCTACTCCAAGCTGCTCGGTTTTGATTACCCTTGGGAGAAGTACTCTCAGATTGCCGTGCGCGACTACGTGAGCGGCGCTATGGAGAACACTACTGCCACCGTACACGGCAACACCATCCAGGCCACCAGCCGCGAGCTGATTGATGCGCAGTATGAAGGCGCCGAGTCTACTATCACGCACGAGCTATTCCACCACTGGTTCGGCGACCTCGTCACTTGCGAGTCGTGGCTAATTACTCGCAGTTTCTCTGGGCCGAGCACAAGTACGGCGCCGACCAGGCAGCCCTGATGCAGCAGCACGACCTGGCCGCCTACCTCGAAGAAGCCAACGATAAACGCGAGCCGCTCATTCGCTACCACTACCTCAATCGGGAAGACATGTTCGACCGGCACACCTACGAGAAGGGGGGTAGGGTGCTGCACATGCTGCGCAAATACGTGGGCGATGATGCATTCTTCACTGCCCTCAATCGCTACTTGAGCCAAAACAAGTACTCGGCCGTCGAAATCAGCAAACTGCGCGTGGCCTTCGAAGAAACGACCGGCGAGGACCTGATGTGGTTTTTCGACCAATGGTTTATGCAGCGGGGCCACCCCGAGCTGAAAGTCACGCATACCTACACCAATGGGCAGGTGCTGCTCCACGTACAGCAAACCCAGGATACGTTGTTTCAGCCAGTATACCGCTTGCCAGTTACGGTCACCGTCTGGCAAAAGGAAAAAGCTACTGACCATCGCATTACCATTACTAAGGCCAACCAAACCTTTTCTTTCTTAGCTGCCGACCGCCCCAGCTTAGTTAAATTCGACAGCGAAGCCCAACTGCTGGGCCAAATAGATGAAGACCGAACTACCGATGAGTTAGTGTTTCAGTTCTACCACGCGCGCAACTACTTGCAGCGCTACGAACCGCTAGAGTTGTTGCACAACAAAGCAGCCGATGCCGGCGTGAGCGGCATGTATCGCAACGCGCTGCAAGACAACTTCTACGCTATCCGCCGCACTGCGCTCGACCATTTGCGTGGCTATCGTGGCCCCGCGCCCACCGCCATGCGCAACGAAATTCAGCACTTCGCTGCCGCCGACCCTAGCAGCGCCGTCCGGGCGCAGGCTATCACCACTTTGGCTGCTTTCACGGGCGAAAACTACACCAGCGTGTACCAGGCTGCCCTGCGCGATAGCTCCTACTTAGTCGAAGCTGCCGCAGTGGCCGCCATTGCTAAAGCGCCTACCCCCGCTTCTTTCCAGCAGATAACCAGTCTGGAAAACACGACTAGTTCTGCCCTCGTGGTCGCTATTGCCGAGTTCTACGCCAAGGTTGGTACCATGGAGCAGTACGCCTGGTTCCTGCGCCGCCTACCCGACGTAACCGATATAGACCTTTACTCCTACCTTCAGTCATTCGGCGCTTTTATGGTACAGATGCCCGTCATCGAGCGAGAGAAAGGAGTAAAAGCACTCGAAAGTCTAGCACGCACGCACCCACAATATTTTGTGCGCCTCGGTGCCTACCGCGGCTTGCTTACCCTCGTTCCAAGCAACCCAGCGCTCAAAGAAACCTTGCGTGATATTCGGGATAAGGAAAAAGATGACCGACTAAAAACGTACTATAGTATGATGTAGCAATCAATCAGTTGCTAGTAGCAACTGTATAGAAAGAGGGGGGTAGGCTCAGCCAGCAAAATTATTTTTCCAGTCGTTCTCTTGCATTCTTCCCGAAAATCTGTACTTTTGCGTCTCAATTCCGGTAAACGGCCGGAAAAGATAATAATTGGGGGTATCGCATAGCGGCAATTGCGGGTGACTGTAACTCACCTCCTTCGGGTTCATAGGTTCGAGTCCTGTTACCCCCACATTTTACTATTGAATGCCATCTGCGGGAGTAGCTCAGTTGGTAGAGCGGCAGCCTTCCAAGCTGCAGGTCGCGGGTTCGAACCTCGTCTCCCGCTCATTTTGATAACTGTTAGCTAGTAGCCTTCTTACAAAAAGCTGCCAGCTAAAAGCCTAAAGTATCAGCCGTTTTAGCTCAGTGGTAGAGCACTTCCTTGGTAAGGAAGAGGTCATGGGTTCAAATCCCATAAATGGCTCAGCAACGACGGAACTACCCTCCAATAGGCCGGGTTAGTGCCGAGTCAGCAGAGAAAAGCGATACACAGCACACAAGCCAGAATTGGCCCAAGCTGGGTTTCGCTTTCTTGCAATATGGCCCAGTTGCTTTCAAATTTAATTCCCCTCTTTTTCTCAACTCTTTACAATGGCTAAAGAAAATTTCGACCGGTCTAAGCCGCACGTAAACATCGGCACCATCGGCCACGTTGACCACGGCAAGACTACCCTGACCGCGGCTATCACCACGGTTCTGGCTAACCAAGGTCTGGCCGAAAAGCGTGACTTCTCCTCGATTGACAACGCGCCCGAGGAAAAAGAGCGTGGTATCACCATCAACACCGCCCACGTAGAATACTCTACTGCCAACCGT
>CALMOO010000333.1 GCA_937871705.1 uncultured Hymenobacter sp. | reverse complement strand
AGGTGCTGCTGCACCCACTCGCTCTCGGTCAGGTCGCCGCTTTCCAGCTCGGGCAGCTGGCCATCGCGCAGGAGGGGGTAGTAATTGCTGGTGTCAATCACGGGCACGCTGGCCGGCACGCCCTCAAACAGGTCTTTGGGCAGGTCGGGTATGTTTTTCAGCGGAATAGTGACCACGATAATTTCGCCGTGGCGAGCGGCTTCGCGGGCCGTGACGGGGGTAGCACCGGTTTTTTGAGCCACGTCCGTTAGCGTTTCGGGGCCGCGGGAGTTAGCAATGTAAACCGAGTGGCCGAGGCTGGTGAGCCGGATAGCGAGAGCACTTCCGATGAAGCCAGCCCCAATGATTCCAATGTTCATACGCAATAAGATAAGCGAGTAGTTTAGGAGCCGCTACTTAACAAAGCAACCCGCCCTACTACCAGTGCCCGGCCGGAATGTTTGCTAGTGTGTCTGCATTTGCAGGGGGTAGGCGGCGCCTGCACTAGCCCGCTCGGAAGTAAGGCGGGCTAGCTAACCGTGGTTTGGATGGGGTCAGGAAAACACCCTTTGCTGCTACTCGGTGCGGGCTAAGTCTGCCCCACTAAACCTGACTACCGCTGTTAATCAAACAAATCTGCCACCAGCCTGACTTGCTGATAGCGCGAAAGCTTGGCTGAGTTCGTGCAGGCATATCAGTTTGGCCCTACCCCCCTCCCAACCACTAGGCTGCCAAATGCGGGAGCTTGCACTACATAAACGGGCGGCGGCACGTAGAGTAGCTGCCCGGCAACTTGGTGTGGCTGCGCTGCGACGTGGTGCGCCGCTGAGGTACCAGCGCTAGCGTATTTACTTGTTGACTTCTTTACTTGTTGACTTCTTTACTTGTTGACTTCTTTTCTGATGGATAAAATTGCCTTAATCGTGGGGGCCAGCGGCATCATTGGCAGCAACCTGGCCCGCGAGCTGCTCGCCACGGGCTGGACTACCTACGGCCTCTCGCGCACGCCCAAAGACGACCTACCCGGCCTGCGCCCGGTAGCTGCCAACCTGCTCGACCCCGCCAGCCTCGAAACGGCCCTGGCCGACGTGAAGCCGACGCACGTCTTCATTACTAGTTGGATGCGCAACGACACGGAGGCCGAGAACATTCGGGTAAATAGCGCGCTGGTGCGCAACGTGCTGGATGTGCTTTCGCCCAAAAAATCGGTGCAGCACGTGGCCTTGGTCACGGGCCTCAAGCACTACCTCGGGCCTTTTGAATCTTATGCCAAAGGTGGCGTGCCGCTGCCTACCCCCTTCCGGGAGGAGCTGCCTCGCCTCGCTATTGAGAACTTCTACTACGCCCAGGAAGACGAGGTATTTGCCGCCGCGGCGCGCGATGGCTTTACCTGGAGCGTTCACCGCCCGCACACCATCATCGGGCAGGCCGTGGGCAACCTCATGAACATGGGCACTACGCTAGCCGTGTATGCCAGCATTTGCAAGGCAACGGGCCGGCCTTTTCAGTGGCCAGGCTCCGAGGCGCAGTGGAATGGGCTGTCTGATGTGACCGATGCCCGCATTATTGCCAAGCAGCTGGTCTGGGCCTCCACTACCGAAGCAGCAGCCAATCAAGCGTTTAACATTGTCAATGGCGACTATTTTCGCTGGAGCTGGCTGTGGCCGCGGCTGGCCGGCTGGTTTGGCATCGAGGCCGCCGGCTTCGATGGCACTATTCATCCGCTGGAAGCCGAAATGGCTGGTGACGCCGACCTGTGGCGCGACCTGGCCACCCGCCATCAGCTCACTGAGCCCGACCTGAGCCGCCTCGCTTCGCCCTGGCACACCGACCTCGACCTGGGCCGGCCACTGGAGGTAATGACCGACATGTCGAAGAGCCGCAAGCTGGGGTTTACCGTCTACCAGCCGACTGACGACTCGTTTTTCGACCTCTTTGCCCAGCTCCGCACCGACCGGCTCATTCCTTAGGCTGCTTTTTTTAATTAAAATCTGGGCGGGCGGCTGCCTGTTTTCCGTTTTCTTCCTGCTTATGGCTTCTGAACACCCCAGCGCCGCTACTGATAACGAGCTGACCTGGCTTACTCGGGCTTGAGACTCGGGCAGGAGGTATGGCGCACCCGCCAGGAAGTGCGCACGCACGGCCGCCCGTACACCCTAGGCACTTTTGGCCGCAATGTGCGGGCGCTGGTAGTACAGTTTGGGCCCGCCGAGGCGCTCGATAGCCAGCTCATTCGGCCTACGCTGATGTACTGGCTGCCACGCTGGCTGCACAGCGTGCCCCAAGGAATACTAGTGGCCAAATTTGCCGCCGACATCACGTTTTATATCCCGGCCATCATCAGCTACGAGCTGAGTAAACGCAAGCTGCGCAAGTTTTAATGCCGTGGCTTGGGGGTGTTACACTTTGATAGGCATAGTCATTCGTGTCGGCTAATCGCTCAAAAAGGAGGGGGTAGTAATCGTGACAAGAGCATAATAGCTTCTCATCACCCAGTTCATTACCAAATGAGACGCTCGACTGATGAAGTAGCTGCGGGCGGCACTACGGCGAGGTTTTGGAGCGCCTGATGCTGCACTGGTAAGCGGCCTAGCTGCTATTAACCATTAGCTTACCAGAGCAGAACGCAGACATTTGCTTTTACATAGCTTAAGTTTAGTGCTTGGATACGGCTTGCGTGGTATCCAAGCACTAAACTTAAGGCGCTCGTATGAAGAATAGCTTACGCTATGGATTGCCTCTCTTAGTGGTTTTAAACCTACTAAGCCAGCACGCAGTGGGCCAAGCTCCTGGGCCCGATAGCAGCCTGGTTGCGACGGCTACCTACCGCCTGGGCCAACGCTACAGCACTGACATCGGTGCGGCGTCGCACCTCTACAACGGGCCGGAATACGTCGACTACGTGCGGCCGGGCACGCAGGGCCACCGTTATTTTGCCGCTACGGAGGCGCGGCCGGCCAGCATTAGCTACGCGGGGCATACGTATGTTGGCGTGCCACTGCGCTATGACTTAGTGCGCGGCCAGCTCGTGCTATTGGCTCCGGGGGGCGCCCTGGCCATGCGCCTGCTCAACGAGCAGGTAGCTAGCTTTTCGCTAAGCGGCCATTACTTTATTCGCCTCGTCACCGATTCGAGTGGTCGTTCGCCCATCCGCACCGGCTTCTACGACCTGCTTGTGGAAGGGCCCGTGCGGCTGCTGGCTAGCCACCGCAAAACGCTACAACAACGGTCGGGAGAAAGTAAGGTCGAAAGCGAAATAACTGCCCACGACGAGTACTTCCTGTACAAGGACCAGCATTACTACCCCCTGGCTAAGGCGGCGGACGTATTGCGCTTGTTTCCTAAAGACAAGGCGGCGCTGCGGCAATTTAGCAAGGATAATAACTTGAATTTCAACGCCGAAGGCCGTGAGCAGGCGCTGGCGGCATTGGTGCGCTACCAGGCTACCTTGGCAAAATCGAGCCCCTAGTCGAGGCCTGGTTTACTTGCGGCGCTGCACTTCCTTTCCCACCCATCCTGCCTGCATATAGATGAGATTTTTTTACCGGCTGGTACTGCTATGCCTTTGCAGCAGCGGCACTTTTATTGGCTATGGCCAAGGGACCGAACCCTTGGTGACGGGCAGCTTCGAGCGCCTCAACCTGGAAGAGTTTGCCCGGCAGCTGGAGGCGCAGACGCACTACCGCGTCTTTTTTGACTCGGCGGCCGTGCGGGGCGTGCGCATCACGGCGCAGGTGCAGGCGCAGCCGCTGGCCAGCGCGCTGCGGCAGGTGCTGGGGCCGGTCGGCTTGCAGGCCAAGATTGATGAGGAACGTAACGTCTTTATTTTCAAGGGCGGCGAGCTGTCTACGGCTTTGCCCGAAAACTTCCTCAAGCCAGGGGCAGTGGCTACGGCCGAAGCGCCGCCGCAGGCGGCAGCGGCGGCCGGGGTAGCGGCCGGCAAGCCGGCAGGGCCAGTAGTCCGGGCCACCAGCCCAGCCCAAGTGTACGAGATAGGCCGACCTCGCCCGGCAGGCGCAAACTCGGGGCGGGCCACGCTGGCGGGGGTAGTGCGCGAGGCCAAGTCGGGCGAGCCGGTAATTGGGGCCTCGGTGTACATCGAATCGCCAGCCATTTCGACCGCTACCGACCAGTTTGGTTACTACGCCCTTACCCTGCCGGTGGGGTCGCACACCCTTAATATCCGCGGCATTGGCATTAAGAACACGCAGCGCCGCATTGCCCTGCACGCCGACGGCAAGCTCGATGTGGAAGTGGCCGAGGATATGACCATCTTGAAGGAGGTGCTGGTAGAAGCCGAGAAGGATAAAAACGTGGCGGGCATGCAGATGGGGCTCGAAAAGCTCGATATCCGCACCATCAAGCAAGTGCCCACGGTGTTTGGCGAAACCGATATTCTGCGGGACGTGATGACGCTGCCCGGGGTGAAGACGAGCGGCGAGGGTAGCACTGCCATTAGCGTGCGCGGCGGCAACACCGACCAAAACCTGATTCTTTTCAACGATGCCGTGGTGTATAGCCCCTCGCATTTGTTCGGCTTCTTTTCGGCCTTCAACCCCGACATGCTTAAGACGGTGGAGCTGTACAAAAGCGCCATCCCGGCCCGCTACGGGGGTAGGCTTTCGTCGGTGCTCGATATCACGACCCGCGACGGCAACAAGAAGCAGTTTTCCGGGGCCGGTGGCATTGGGCCGCTCACCAGCCGCCTGATGCTGGAAGGGCCGTTGATTAAAGACAAAGCCGCCTTTATTATCGGCGGGCGAGCCTCGTATTCGGACTGGCTGCTGCACCGGCTGCCCGACCCCAGCTTGAAGAATAGCGCGGCGGCTTTCTACGACCTGACCGCTCACCTGAGCTATGATATCAACGCGCAAAACTCGGTGTACGCCACCGGGTACTTCAGCCACGACCGGTTTAAGCTGTCGGCCGATACGGCGTACGAGTACCGCAACCTGGCCGGCAGCCTCAAGTGGAAGCACGTGTTCAGCAACAAGCTGTACGGGGTGTTCACGGGCACCGGCAGCCAGTATACCTACCGCATTTCTAGCGAGCGCAACGGGGTGAACGCCTCCGCGCTGACGTTTGGCATTGCGCAGGTGGGCGGGCAAGCCGATTTCACGTACTTCCACAACGCCCAGCACACCCTCGACTTTGGGGCCAGCAGCCTGCGCTACCGCACCTCGCCCGGCAGCCTGGCCCCGCTGGGCACTGAGTCGCTGGTAGTGCCGCAGGCCCTGCCGCAAGAGCAGGCCCAGGAAAGCGCGCTTTACCTAGCCGACCAGTGGAATCTGGCGCCGCGGCTGGCTCTGAACCTGGGTTTGCGCTACTCCTTCTACCAGGCACTGGGCCCGCGCGACACGTACCAGTACCTGGCCGACCGGCCCCGCAGCACCACCAGCATTACCGACACCGTGCACTACGGCGCGGGCGCGCGCCTGGCCACCTACCAAGGCCCCGAATACCGCCTGTCGTTGAAGTATGCGCTCACGGACAATTCATCGGTGAAGGCGAGCTACAACCGGACGCGCCAGTACGTGCACCAGCTTTCTAACACGGCCTCCGTGTCGCCGGCCGACACCTGGAAGCTGAGCGACGGCTACATCAAGCCCCAGGTGGGCGACCAGTATGCGGTGGGCTATTACCACAACTTCCGCAGCAACACCATTGAAACGTCGGTCGAGACCTACTACAAGTCGATGCGC
>CALMOO010000332.1 GCA_937871705.1 uncultured Hymenobacter sp. | reverse complement strand
TAACAATGCCACTCAGTAAGCCCCGACTAGGATTTGAGTGGCAGTCGCCCACTGAGTTCTTTGCGGGGCAAACATGGGGAGGATTTTTGGAAAGTGGTGCGGGGTGGGCGTGGAAAAGGTCTACTTAGAAATAACAAGCATACTCTCATACCTGATTTCGCCTTCTTTATAGCACTTCTGATAATCAAGCTTTTTTAGATAAGAGGGAAAATCAGCTTGTGGATAGCATGCACGCCAAAATAGCCGAGCAACTTCTACTACTATTTCTGAATGAAGTTTTGCCTTTTTAACCCAATCTCCAGGTTTTCGCAATATGTCGCTTTTTAGCGGCGAATAATGCATAGAAGCGTCTCTTAATTCTTTATATTCGTCTAAGAATTTTATAAATGGATGCCTTCTTTGCTTGACGTCGATAGCGAATATAGATTGTTTAGATTTAGGGGAAATGATTAAAGGAAACTTTTCAAGTTTATGCTCTAAAGATAAAAAGCCACCCTTTTTACCTTTTAAGGTTTCTTGCTGACTTATAGATAAGTCATTTTCATTTCTTAAAAAGTAGTCATAGCCAATACTGTTAATAAAGCATTCAATAAAGGAGTAGAGATTGACAATCGAATTTCTTGCTAACATGCATACGTTATGGTTAACAGAAGATGTCTTAATGTAAAATTCATCAGTAATGTAGTTGTTTTCAATATTTTTTGAAATCTCTTTGCCGAAAGAATTTAATAAGCTCCATGCTTTTTCGCTGCTTACTAATAGATAGAATCCATCTGTAAGCAAGAAGCTTTCTTCTAATGCAAATCTTCCAGCATGGCGGCCTATACCTATTCTCGCTTGATAAGGCGTATAGCCGGCTAAAACTTGTCCAGCATCGATATACTTATCTAGCCAGCTAAGAGGAATGCCTGTAGATACTAACTCGTCTTCCTTACGAAGTTTTCGATAAGCTGAACCAACTTCTTCCAAACTCTTTTTGAGTGGAAAAATTCTCATACATTCTTTAAGCATCGGCTCGAGAGCATTCAACAGCGCTGGCCCTTTTATAAGTGTTTCTTCCTTGCTAGCTTTATTTATAAAGTCAATGGTTTCATTAATGCCTTCGCGTGTTTGCGGATGCAACACTCCTCCACCTAAGCCTGCTGGCATTAGTTGCGCGGCTAGTTCTATGAAGTTGATATAATTCATCAGGTCAACCCTGATTTTAAAGACTATTTCCATCTTTCTGCAATTAGCTCTGCACTACCTGTGTATCCTGCTGTGGAGGTTGCGAGGGCAACAGAAGGTTGATTACGAAGCAAATCTTCTTGACTTTTTTAGCATCGGGAATGCCGCTGTCCGTCAGTATATCATGTACTTGTCGTAGACGCTTGCGCACATTCTTGAGAATATGACGCAATTTGGTAGTTTCTTCGGGAGTTGGTGAGCTATCGGCTTGACTATCGCGATAGAACTGAGCAGCTAATTTGAGAGCAGTGAAAGCGGGTTCCAAATCGAGGCCAGCTTCGGCCGCAGCCTGTTTGGCTTGAAGAATGTGTGGTGGGTCAGAAGGCAGAGTGGCCATTCACTAGTACAGGAAGTGTATTGCTAAATAAGCATAAAAAAAAGCCCGGCTTGTGGGCCGAGCTTTTAAGGTTGTTTTATCAAACTCGAAACCTTCTATTGAGAAGTAGCTGCCGCACTCGCTTAATAGTTTCGATTGCGTCATTGGTCATTCCTGGAATCTGGCGCAATACCACCTCGTCATTCGAATCAAGCACTTCAGAAATAGACTGCTTGCGCTTAAACTGCTCTGCGTAAAGGCTAAACTCAGCTCCACTCCGGGGGGTGTACACCATCGGTAGGCGCTTGAACTCCGAGGGAATGAGTTCAAGCACACCTCCCCCATAGTGTCGGCCCTCCAACTCAGCAAAAGCCATCGTAAGCGAATTATAGAAGGAAAATACGAAGCTATCCAAATCGTATTCAGGCTTTAACGCTACTTTATAGGCGCTATCTGTCACTAAGACATTAGCCGTATTCTTAAGTAGCTTCGGGTACTTGTGGCAGCGCTTGAAAAACAAAGCTTCGCCAGGGCCAGACACGTTGGGAATGTCGTACCACCGGTCTCGCTGCAGGCACTTATAGCGCTTGTGAATCGCACGAGCCTCCCCTTTATTCAAGTATTCGCGCACTTTGGTCTCCGAAGTAGGCTTATTGTTGAAGTCCAGCAGGTAGGTTGGGGTGCCTGCTTGGCTAAGCTTCTGGAAGTCTTCTTGAGTAAATTCTACCTTTCCGTTAACCAGCGACCCTTTCTGAATGATTTCTTTGCTAAACGGCTGCAGGTCAAACGCATCTAGCTGCTCTTGATTAACAATGAAGTAGTCGTTGGCAGCCGTAACCACGCCTGGTTTCGATGTAGCATAGTGCTGGATGGCCTTTACCTCGCGCCGAATACGGTAAAGCAACTCCAAATCTTCTTGGGGCAAGTCGTGGTGGCTCTCCTTCACACGAAAACCCTCCAGTTCTACTGCGTGCTGCTTCTTAAACTCGAAATCACGAGTCTCAAGCACCGCGGTGTCGTGGATATTTGTAAAGAAGACTCCTGCTTCCTTGTTCGTCTTTTTATAGCCGATGAACAGAATCGTGCCTTGGCCTTTAGCATCAAAGAGTAATTCTTTGAAGTCAAAAAACTCGATACGGTCGAAGCTTTTGTATAGGTACTCTTTTACGGCCACAGCATACTTTACCTGCAGGATTTCTGCTGGTAGCACGAAAGCCATCACCCCATCCGCAGTAAGTAGTTGAGCTGAGCGTAGCACGAAGGCTGTCCATATGTTGCTCACGAAGGTTGGCAAGCCCGCTTCTTCATTGATGTTAATGCAAACATCAATTTGCTTCTGAGTCAGCCTCTTTTTATTGAGATAAGGTGGGTTTCCTAAAATTAATCTGTACTCAGGCTGCAGTTCTACCTGCATTTCTAGGAAATCGCCAACAGAACAATCCCATACTACATTCTCACACGCAGTAGTTTTCAGTAGCTCTTCCACCTTAGCTGACTCTGCTGGCTCGCGCTCGACTGTACGCACACAGATATCATTTGCTTGGGGCAATAAAGCTACTTGCTGCAACAAGGCACTCACAAATACACCGTCGCCTGCGCTGGGCTCCAGGAAGGTAATGAAGTCAGTAGTTAAGACGACTTCTGGCAGCAGATACTGCACCACAAAGCTGGCTATGTAGCTAGGGGTGTAATACGAACCAGTACTCTTTTTGGAACTCATTGTATAACAGCCAAATATTTCATATAGCTGTGATATTCTCTGGAAACTAAATTCAGTTCTTCTAGCAATTCATTTCTGGACTCAGCGTCAGGATTGCGGTCTAAAAGGCTGTGAAGTTCGGTTATTTTTTCTTCCAATCTGTCAAGCGACCAGATTACACCGTACCGTCGGAGGTAGAGCTTCAGCTTCTTGTACATATAAGCAGCTTGCTGTGAACCCGGTAGCGTCACAATATTTCCATCCTGGTCTCGGCCGAAATGCTGGTTGTAATCCGAGTCGCACGGGTCTAAGTAGTCATCCGAGTCGTCATCACTTTTGGCCTGATTGACGTGGGAGCAGGCGTAGACTAAGTTGCTGTACTCGCATTCCAGATGGGCATATTTAGACTTAGGCTTAAAATGGTCGATGTGGAACGTGCTCTTGCCTCCAAACCAAAAATCGCGGCAGTCAGTGTAGCCGCACCGGCGTTGGAAATCTGCGGCCAGCGACTCCTTGTATTTGCGGTACGAGGTAAGCACTGGGCCAGTATACGTTCGGGTGGGCGTCGCCCTCCGAAAAGGATGAAAGGCACTCATGGCTTAGGCAATCGTACGTTTACTTTCTCTACCAGTGCGTCTACTCGAGCCAGTATATCGCTCAAACGCCGTTCGTTCGTAGTGACCTTTAGTTCATCAGGCAACGCACTCTTCTTATCAAGGCTTTTCTCAATAAAACCGTCTAAGTCAATCAATTCCTCTTCTTCTGGTTGGGTCAACTCTTGTTCTTTGCTCTTATCTATTAGCTCCAGAAGCCTATCTTCTTTCTCTTCTAGTTTCTTTTTGTATTTATCTATCTGCTTTACAACTCTTTCAGCAAATGTGCTGCTGCCATGAAGTTGATTTTTCTCATAGACAAAATTGACATCATCGACTTCAGCAAAGGCATCAGCTTCGTTAGAAGTTAGAATGAACACAGGAAACCTATCCTTAACTTCTAAAACTTGCTGAAGAACGCTATAGCCATCATACTCAATATTGAGTATCATATCCGATAGCCTAAAGTCAACGATTATTGCATCCGGATGAAAGGAAAAAATCTTCTCCATAAGGTCATCTAGCTTCTCATCCGGCTTTATGAATTTTATGGAAAGATGTTTGTACAGAGCACGCTGCACGTCGCGAGCGCTTTGTTCATCATCATCTATGTAAACAACTACAGGCGCTGCCATAACTAGGGTTTTTAAGCAGGTAAGTCAATAAGAGCTTTAAATCCAGGGCGCTCTGCCCCTATTTGTATTTTACCACTGTAGTCATCGATAGTTGATTTAATCAACCACATTCCCAAACCAGTGCCAATAATTTCTCCTGTCTGATTATCACGCTTAGTTGTGAAAAAAGGCTGGAGTATTTGAGCAGCATCTTTAATTTCTGAGGCTAAGCCTGGACCGGAGTCTTCATAGATGATACTTATCCCGTAAGTGCCAATGCCTTTGGGTGTAAAAGCAAAACTCAAGGTAATTTCTCGTCTATCAGAAACTCCGGGGCGCACGAATGCTTCTACAGAATTTACAATTAAGTTATTGAAAATGGTGTCTAAGTCTATCTCAAATCCTTTGAAATAAACATTTAGAAAATTGGTTTTTTTAACTGTGAGCTTTATCTGTTTTTGGCTCAATAGCGCAGCCCAAGTGCGTTGTAACTTTTCAACGTAGGTTACTAAATCGATTTTCGTTCTGGTACGTTTGTCCCTCTTAAGAGAAGCTAAAGAAAAGTCGAGCCATTGACTAACTCTCTCATCATCCGATTTAATATCGGAAACCATAATGAATGGGTTTCTGAAGTCAGGTAAGTGAGCTACATCGTTTGGCTTTAATAATTCCTCTAATACTTCTCTCAAATAGTCGGAGCGAGGAAGCGTTCTTCCGCTCAAATTTTTTAATTCATGTGCAAAAGAGGATACTGTTAATCCAGCACTAGTTAGAACGCGATAGAGCTTCTGTTCTTCACGAAGTACAGCATTGTCTTCTTTTAAAGCGGCGATAGCCAGCTCCAAACGCTCAATAACTTTGTCAGCATCTTCAAGAAGCTCTTCTTGCTCTTCAGTATCTTGTCCTTGAGTGCCTTGTGCGCTACTGCTTCCCTTTTTCGCTTTTCTAGCGGCTTTTTTCTTTTTATAGGCTTTCGAATCGTTGGTTGCCTCTTCTTTAGCTTCTTCTTGCTTATTTTGCTCCTTCCATAATTTATCGATAGTGAGCATGATAGTGCTTCTATCTATTTCAAATTTATTAATTATTGCAAGTAAGATTTGCTTGAAGAAAGTAAATGATTCATTCTCTTGAAGCCCTTCTCTATTTGATTTATCTTGAAAGGCAATATTAGTTACCTTAGAAATATTTACTATTCCATAGACTTGGTTTGGCCTTACACTATATCCGGGACGGGTAATAGTAGGATTACGGGCCGCCCTAACCCCTAGGTCAAGCCAATCAAAAGCTGTGCTCTTGACTTCTCCGTATGGTCTTACACGAAAATTATCTCTAAAAATTTTGATGCCGCCGTACCTAGAAAGTAGTTGAGAGCGAACTGCATAGTTAACAGGGTTATAAGGATATTTCCGTTCATCCTCATCTTTTTCTTGCGCTCCACCTCTTTTTAAAAAGTAAAAAGAAAATTCAAAGGGACCTATCTTATCTAGTAGATTGTTTTTATCTACATCCTTGAAGCCAGGTATTAATTCTTCTAAAGAGGCGTTTATAGTGAACTCTCCTTTTTTAAATGTGTCTAGTGAATATTGCGGACCTACTAATTGATTGTTTTCAAAAAAATGTCGGGATATAAGTCCATTTAAATCTAACTCATTACGTGTTATTTTTATAATTGCTTTGTGGTCTAAGGAAACACTAGCTGATAATTTGTAATCATAGTCATCGAAAGCTTCTGGTTCAATTATGCCAAATTGATTGGGGTACAGGCTAGAGTAAAGGTAAATTCCGAAAGAATTAATTTCAAGTGGTGGAATTAATTGTTCCAAGTTTTGAAAAAGCTGCTCTATTGCATTTTCACTCCAAGAATCACGTAAGGATGTTATTTTAATAACTGTGCCCGTATTTTTAGTGAAATGCTTATCAAAGAACTTGTTAGGAGTCTTTATAAATGCTAGTAAAGAGGATACGTAACTCTTTATTTCATAGCTATCTATTTCTTCGATAGTGGCTTTCACATCGGTTAGACGTATGTCTGCCCCATCAAACTGATTCCAGCTTACCTGCCACTCTATAGGCTTAGTTTTTTCAGTATTAGTAATCATTTCACAATGACCGCCTAATCTATCAAGGGCAAAACGTCCAATACCTTTAGCTCCTGTCTTTATCCTTGATTTTCCAGTTGCTTCATTATTATTTTTATGGTCAGTGCCGATAGTCATCCAGTGCCGACTTATTGTGTCCTCAGTCATACCCTCACCATCATCAATAATATAGAGGCTTGACTCTAACTCGTCGAATACAATAATGCAGGCTGTAGCATCGGCATCATAACCGTTCTTGACTAATTCAATTACTGCACCCTCTGCGTTCGCAAAGTTTTCTTGTCCAATGAGTTTGGCAGTGCGGGCAGATATATTGAAGGGAATTTCTTTCACGGGTAGTGCAGGTAGAGTGAAGCCTCGAAGGTAATGTAATTTATACTGACTAAAAAAGCCCCGCTGGTAGGCTTGTCGTTACCTAAATCTTGCAGAGAAAGCGCCGGCCGGTAGGGCGGCGCTTTTTTAGTGCTCCTGCGGAGGCAGCAAGGCGGCCAGCTGTACGCCTTCGACCAAATAGCGCAGGCTCATCAGTCCTCGCCAGAGCGTCTGCCAGCCCGGCGGCCCATCACCGACTCGGCCCAGGTGCCCGCCCAGCCCGGCTAGGGCGTAGAATACGTTCCGCACGTTCCGAAGGGGCTGAGAGCGCTGGCTCCGCAATACCTGTAAATAGCTAGCCGATATACCCCCATCTCATCTGACGCATCTGGTTGCTGATGGCTGTGCTCGCGCAGGTCCACTAGCGCCAGCGCCACTACGCTTAACAGGGCCACGGCCGCAAACAGGCGCGAGGCCGTGTGCAGTTGCAGGCGCTCCGCGCCTAGGCCTGTTTTCAAGGCCTTGTGAAAGTCCTCGATGAGCCAGCGACTGGCGTACTGCCGAGCCCGTTCCCGTGCTTGTGGGAAGCTACTTACCGCGTCGTCGCACAGGAGTAGCCACTCCAGCTTACCTCCCGGCTCCCACACCCGCACCACGCTAGCGGCCACTGGCTCCCCCTTGCCCGTACGAGCGCCCGGCCGTTGTGGGGCACGCAGCGCTAGCAGGGGACTATAGCTGACCTTGCGTACCTGCCGGGCCGCTTGGCCCAGCAGGTGCGCAAGGTCAGCTCCAGTTTTCCGGCACTAGCTGCGCCCGGGCCACGGCAAAGAGCGTCGGCGTCGCTGCAAGTAGGGCAACCAAGCCTCGGTCCTGGGCGGCCCGTACCACAAAGCCCAGCCCCTGCTGCCGGCACTGACGCAGATGCTCGTAAATAGCCGCGCCGCGGTCAGCCACCACGACCCAGCGCCCCGCGGCTGGCGGAGAACCGACTGCGCGCAGGCTGCGGGCCCACAAGACGGACTCGCGCGTCCGCCCCTGCCGGGGCCGACTGCCACCGTGCGGGTGCGCTTTCTCGGCCACCGACCGCGCCTGGCGCAAGTAGAATTGCTGGTCGAGCAGTCCCAGCAACGGCAGCGGCGGGCGCGCGGCTCCAATTGGTGGGTCGCTGGCTGGCCACCTAGTGGCCACCAACGAGTGCAGCACGCCCTGTTCCCCACTGGACCCAGACCTGCCCGGCGAGCCGTGGCGGGAGCCCAGCGCACCTGAGTCGCGTCCTCGACCAGCAGCTAGGTGCCCGCCTGCTGCAACTGCTGGTGAACTAGTTGGCGGTGTGGCCCTTGTAGGACACCGGGCGCGACGGTTACCCCGCCTAGCAGCTGGTAGGCGGCCTTGCTGGCGTAGGCTGAACCGGCCCTCAACTGCGGGATACTAGCCCCAGGCTGGCGGGCCCAACCAGCTACCAGCGTACAGACGCGTCGCTGGCGACGCACATCGCCTAGCTGTACGGCCCCAAAATGGGTGCAGGCCTATTGCTGGGCATCACAAAATTGCTGAGAGATGCGCATCGCACGCCAACGCGTAGGGCACTAAAAAAGCGCCGGCCTACCGGCCGGCGCTTTCTCTGCAAGATTTGGGTAACGACAAGCCTACCAGCGGGGCTTTTTCAGTAATTAGTGGCTGCATTTCCTGCGTATAATTTGCCTGCAGCTCCGAGCTGATGAAGCTACCCAGCACTACGGCATGCGGCTGGTAAATGGCGGGACACGTAACTTTAGTCTGCCACGTAACAGGCGACGAAAGAAGGACCGCACCAATTGACTCAGGGTACACCTGCATACTAATGCACCTTGGCTCGCGGGGCCGCGCGTGGTATGCCTCAGCTTATAGCTGGGGCTTTTTGCTTTTATTAGAACCAGTACGCTCGGTAGAATACCCCTATTAGGTGCTAGCGATGCAATGAGGCAGGTTCGAGCCTTTTTAAGCTTCTACATCCAATTCTTCGGCTATGTTCGCGAACTGCGCCAACGCAGCTTGCAGGTTCTCAGTGATTTCAAGAGCCAGTACGTCCGGCGCGGGCAGGGTGGCGCTGTCTTCTAGGGCATCGTCTTTGAGCCAGAAAATGTCGAGATTCACCTTGTCACGGGCTAGGAGTTGGGCCAGCTCGTAGCGGTGGAACTGTTCGGTTTCCTGACGCTGGGTGCGTTGGCCGGGCTTGCCGTAGCAGGTGATGAAGTCCTGCAGATGGACCAACGTGAGCGGGTTGCTCTTGGGCGTAAAGTGCTGGTTGGTGCGTAGGTCGTACACCCATAGCTCCTTGGTCTGGGCCTGCTCGGCAGCGGCGCGCTTCTCGAAGAAAATGACGTTGGCCTTCACGCCCTGGGCGTAGAAAATGCCGGTGGGCAGGCGCAGCAAGGTATGCACGTTGCAATCCTGCAAGAGCTTGCGGCGGATTGTTTCGCCGGCCCCGCCCTCAAACAATACGTTGTCAGGCAGCACCACGGCGGCAGTGCCGCCCACCTTCAGAATCGTGTAGATGTGCTGAACGAAGTTGAGCTGCTTGTTGCTGGTGGTGGCCACGAAGTCGGTGCGCTCGTAGCTGAGCGTGTCCTTGCTGGTCTGGCCTTCCTCGCTCATCACCGTGATGCTGCTCTTCTTACCGAAAGGCGGGTTGGCCAGGATAAAGTCGTAGCGCTCGCCGGGGTCGGAGAGGAGCGAGTCCTGGTTTTTGACCGGACTTTCGGTCGAACCCACGCCGTGCAGGTAGAGGTTCATGGCAGCCAGGCGCACCACCGAGTCTACGATGTCGGTGCCGTGGAAGGTGTGGTCGCGCAGAAACCGGAGCTGCTCGCGGTCCAGCTCGGCGCCGTAGGTATCCACGAGGTAGTCACGGGCTACTAGCAAGAAGCCGGCGGTACCACAAGCCGGGTCGCAAATAGTCTGCCCTGGATGCGGCGCTATGGCCTCTACAATGGCTTGGATAAGGGGGCGCGGCGTAAAGTACTGGCCGGCACCACCCTTCACGTCCTCGGCATTCTTTTGTAGCAGGCCTTCGTAAATCTCGCCCTTCACATCGAAACCCAGACCCGACCAGTTTTCGCGGTCAATCAATACTAGCAGGTGCTTGAGGCGGGCGGGGTTCTGAATCTTGTTCTGGGCCTTCTTGAAGATGACGCCGAGCATGCCGGGCTCCTTGCCTAGGTCGGTGAGAATGTGGCGATACTGCACTTCCAGGGCGTCGCCTTCCAGGGCACGTAGGCTTTCCCAATCCTTGCCGGCGGGTACGGCGGGAGCGTTGGGTGCGCCGGCCTGCTCGTCGGCCATCTTCAGGAACAGCAGGTAGGTGATTTGCTCGACGTAATCGCCGTAGCCCACACCGTCGTCGCGGAGCACGGTGGCGTAGCCCCAGACGCGCTGGACGAGAGATTGGGCGGTGGCATTGAGGGTAGGTTGGCGCATGGCTGGGATGTTATAGCGGGTTTTATTCTCGTTTTAGTGAATTTATTCCCGTTTGTTTTCACCGATAAAACAATAAAAACAGCTTCCAATAGCTATAATTAGGGTTTTTGGCTTCGGTTATTTGTGATTTATTCGACGTTTATTCTTTTTTAGCCAGTAGGGCGTAGCGGCGGTTTCGATTCGCGCCGGTGGCGCTTAGCTGGCCTTCTTCCACCAGCTTGTACACGGCTCGTTGTACTACTGGTAGCGGCAGTTCCTCCCCGAGCCGCTTGTGCATTTCGGCTAGGGAACTGTCCGGGTAGGCGCGTAGGTCTTCGACCAGCAAGGCGCGTAAATGATGCGGTTCGATGGTTTTTAGTGTGGGCTTTACCTGCAAGTCGGCCGCTGCGAATACCTCGGGATTGATGACGTATTCGGTGCCTTTGCGGGTGCCCTGGGTTTGCACGATGTTCCACTCTACCAGGCGGCCCACCCAGGAACGGGTGCGCTCCTCCTGCCGCAATTGCAGCGCCTGGCTGAGCGCCGTGGCACTCAGGCGGCGGTGCTGGGCGATGAGGCCGACCACAGTGGTTTCCTTCGGGCTGAAGGCGTAATGCGCGCTCAGGTAGTCGAGCAGGCGGAGCGTGTCGGGGTCGGGCCGACGGGCGGGCAGGGTCACGCGCAGGCTGGCCCCGCTGTCGTCGAGGTCGGGCAGGGGCTTGGCTTCGCGGCTGAGCTGCTGGTAGATCAGGTCGTAGCCCGAGCCTTCGCCTTCCATCAGGCCGGTGGCCTCGAAGGTGAGGGCCAGGTGCGGGTTGCGCCGCATGCGCTGGTGCAGGATGGTGGTGGGCGTGACGCCCAGTGGCAGCCCGCCGGGACTGGTGATTTCCACCCGGTCGGGGTAGGCCTGAATGAAAACGTCGGTGGCCGTAGTATACAGGCGGTGCGCAAAAGCATTCACCAGCAGCTCGCGCAGCACGGCGGGTGGGTAGTGCGGCACCAGACGGCGCGTGAGGCCCCAAGGAATTTCGTGGGAATAGTGCAGCTCGACGGCTTGCGCCAGCACGTCTTCCAGCAGCTGCGCGGGGTTGAGGTGGTGGTCGAGCCAGGTTTCCTTGCGCACTTTCTGCTCCAGCTGGTCATAGACCACATATTGCACTAGCAGGCCGTAGCTCAGGCGGGCGCGCTGGGCCGGGGTGCCCAGCCACAACACCCCGAGGTGGGTGGCCTCGCCCTGCTCGTCTACCAGCCGGTAATAGTCTAGCAGCTCGGCATCGGATTTGGCCAGCACGAAGGCGCTGGCTTTGCCGGTGGTGCGTACTCGTTCCACGAAAAAGCGGATTTCGGCCGCCGACAAGTCTTCCCGCCGCACATCGGGCACGGGCCGGATTTCCCATTGCAGGCCCGATTTCTCATACACCAGCCGGCGCAGGTCCTCGCCCGATACGGGCTGGCATTGGTCGCTGAGGCGGGCGTAGGTGCGCCCGTCCGCCGTGGTGGCCACCACGTGCAGCGAGGGGCTCACCGTCACCTCCAGGTACTGCCCGCCGTTGGGTGCGGTGCGCAGCTCGGCGGCGCCAAAGCTGACATTCCGGGAATTGGTGCTGAGCTTCTGGACTAGCTTGTGTACTTCCGCCGCATCCAGCAGTTGGCCGGCCGGGGGAAGCTCGTCGCCGTCTTCGATGCCGATGAGCAGCGTGCCACCCTGCGCGTTGGCCAGGCACACGCAGGTTTTGGCCAGGTCGCTCGGGTCGGCTTTGGGGCCGAAGGCCTTGCGGTAGCTTTTCTTCTCAAAAACTTGCCCTTCTCGCATACGACGCTTGCTTTAAAGCCCTAAGGTAGTTTGCTGAGCTGCCGCCTTGCGCCCGCGCCCGGCCTTGGCTTTGGCGGGGAC
This sequence comes from uncultured Hymenobacter sp., assembly GCA_937871705.1. GTDB lineage: Bacteria > Bacteroidota > Bacteroidia > Cytophagales > Hymenobacteraceae > Hymenobacter. The sequence goes on along the minus strand of CALMOO010000332.1, from coordinate 10,123 downwards.
GGCGGGTGTGTCGCGCAGGCGGGCTAGCAGGGCGGCGGCGGGCTCGTCGATGGCATCCTGGGGCACGAGGCGGCCGGTGAAGGCCCGGTGCAGGATGCTTTGGCGCAGGCGCTCGGCGCGTTTCAGCTCGTCGGTGAGAGTCTGGCTCAGCGCGTCGAGCACGGTGAGGCGGCGCTCTACTTCGGCCACGATTTCGGCTTGCTCGGCTAGGGGTGGGAGCGGAACGGGCAATGCCTCAATTTTAGAAATACTCAGCGTGTACAAACCTGAAGTAGAGCTTGCAACTTGCCTAATGTAGTCGCGGCCTTCCTTCGACAGAAGCCAATGAAGCACATAGCTACCTTGATTAACGTAATGCAGCCGCACTTTTATTAAGTGGTTTTGGTGCAAGCACGGCGAGATGCTGCCATCCCAAATGGCAACGCGCCCAATCTGGTCGGGGCTTCCGTTTCCTTCTACCACAAGCAAGTCGCCTTTTCGTAAAAGGGTGCGGGGAATCTCGCTTTCGGTTACGCCAGTATACTCAATCTCGCTTAGGCGAAGTTCGTTGGCTTGAACATTGGCAACGCGCAGGTAAGGTAATTTTAGTTCGTGAGCAGCACGTTTGGCATTCTTGGTGAGGCCGCCGCTTACTTCGCCAAGTTGGGCCACATTAGTCCACGCCCATCCCTCCGGCAATTCCGGCAGCCCTTCCGTATCCACCGCCTCCGGCTCCGCATATTTCAATTTCCAGCCCTCGCCCAGCGGGAGCTGGCCGCCGCGCTTAGCCACCTGGGCAGCTTCCCACTGCGCCCGGCGCTCGGCGCGGATACGCTGTAAGAGGGCAGCCCCAGATTCTGTAGGGGCCGTGGGGTGGGTTTCGCGCCAAGCGCGGGTGAGTTCGCCCGTGACGGCGGCGTGTAGCACCGATTGGCGGTAGCGTTTCAGCAGGGTCTGGGTGCGGCGCACGGCCGCCACGCCCGCATCCAGCTTACTGAACAGCTCCTCCAGCTTCGCCACGATACGGCGCTGCTCGGGCAGGGGCGGCAGGGGCAGCGGAATCTCTGAAATTGACCGCGACGAGAGGTGCTTGACCGTAACCGCCGAAGTGACTTTGTGTATCGCCTTTAAATAGCCAGGAAGCGCGAAGTACAGGAATTTGAAATCGTACAGGCCATTATTCAACTGAATTCGGCAAACCCGCTGATTCAGTAGGCTGGCCGGTCCATTCCAAATGGCCGACTTAAAATCGCCGTCCATACCGACCAGCAAATCCCCGGCGTTCACAACAAACTCGTTGGGATATTCACCGCGATAAAAAGTGTCTGAAGCGTCTTCTCCTACGTCCCGGATGCGGATAAGTGGCATTCCATCGGGAGTTGGCGAGAACAGCTCCGACTTGAAAGGGAAGCCGTTTTGGATAGTGGCAATCTTGCCTAATTCAATCCTTTCCCATGTGGCGTGGGTGGCCAAGATAGAATCGTCGGATTGTGAGACGATGTCACTTACTGCTATTCCTAAAGACATTCGATGTTATTAACCGGCCAAAATCAGCCGGCAACTTGATTTTGTAAACGGAAAGTTAGCCTACCTCACGCCGCCAGCGCGTCGTTCAGCTCATCTACGAGCTGCTGCAAATCGGCCCCGAATACCTGCCGGGCGCGGGCGTAGCCGCCCTGGTCCACGAAGGGCGGCAGGGTGAAGTCTTCGGCATCGACGCTGAGGGAGGTGGCCACTTTCTCCTTCATCATGCCCAGCCACTGCTGCTGTTCGGGGCTGAAGCTGCGGCCAGCCGTGGCCTGGACGTCCAGCCAGGCGTGGTAGCGCTCGTCTACGGTGAGGGGGTAGGCGGTGAGCGTGTCGGTCTGGTGCAGGGCAAAGCGCACGAGGCTGACAAGGTTGGTGAGCAGGGTCTTGGGGCCGGCCCCGCGCACTCGCGCCTTTTCGAGCTGCTCGTAGGCCGTCCAGAGGCTTTCGGGCGTGAGCTGGGGGTTGTCGAGGCGCAGGGCCTGGGCCAGCTCCCGAATGTGGGCGAAGGTGACGGCGCGGCGGGCGTAGGGCTGGTTGTGCAGCAGCTGCAAGGCTGTGATTTCATCCTTGTGCGCCGCAATAAAGGCCTGAAACTTATCGACCCGCTGCCGGGCCAGGGCCTCCTGCGCCGCCTCGGGCGAGGTGCGCTCGCCCTCAAAGCCGGCGTGCAGCACCCGGTCTTGGCTCACGAGGTCAATCATGAGGTCATGCTGGGCGTGCACTTTGGTGAGCAGCGTGCGCAGGGCCGGGTCGTCGAAGAGCAGCACGGCCGTGTCGGTGAGTTGACGCACGGCTTCCTGCCAGTGGGTATCGGTGGGCTCGCCGGGGGCGGGCTGGCCAGCGGCGTGGGCCTCGGCCGTGGCCAGGCGCAGGGCTTCGGCTTCCTGTTTCACGGGGTCCACGGCGTCGTAGAGGCGGGCGGCGAGGTGCTGCACGGTGGCCCCGCCGGTGGCGGCCTGCACGGCAGCGCGGTCGTCGGGCGTGAGCTGGCGGTCGAGCCTAGCTAGGCGAGTGGCCAGGCTGCGGAGCTGGGCCGGCTCGTGGTTGCCCTGGGCCACCGCGTGCAGCAGTTTCTCGAAGACTAGGCCGCCGGGCTGGCGCTCCACGCTCTCGGTGTCTTTCTTTTCGGAGTCGGTCACGCCCACGGCGTCCACCAGCACGAAACGGGTCTTGGCGGTAGCGTCGCTGGTTACAGCCTCCAGGTCGGTGGGGCTGATGACGCGGGTGCCGCGCCCCTTCATCTGGTCGAAGTACACCCGGCTGCGCACGTCGCGTAGGAACAGCAGGCATTCCAAGGGCCGGATGTCGGTGCCAGTCGAAATCATGTCCACCGTCACGGCCACGCGGGGGTTGAAGTCGTTGCGAAACTTCTTAATTAGCTCGTCGCTCTTCTCCTCGGCCGCGTAGGTTATCTTCTTGCAAAACTCGTTGCTCTTGCCGAACACCTCGCGCACCAAGTCCACGATTTCGTCGGCGTGATGGTCGCTCTTAGCAAAAATCAGGGTTTTGGGCACGATGCTGCGTCCCGGAAACAGCTCCGTAAATAGGCGGGCCTTCCATTCCTCCAGCACCGTCCGAATCTGGTCAGGCGCCGTCACCGAGCGGTCGAGTTGGGTACCCGAGTACACTAGGTCGTCGTCCAAGGTTTCCCAGCGCTTCTTGCGGGTCTGGCGCTCCATGCGCTTCACGCTGCTGCCCGCCTCAATGCGCGAACCCCGCGCCGTGATTTCGGTCTGGATGCGGAACACGTCGGAGCCCACGTTCACGCCGTCCACTACGGCGCGCTCGTGGCTGTACTCCATCACCAGGTTCTGGTTGAAGAAGCCGAAGGTTTGCTTGGCCGGCGTGGCCGTGAGGCCAATGAGGTGGGCGTCGAAGTACTCCAGCACCTGCTGCCACACGTTGTAGATGGAGCGGTGGCACTCGTCAATCACCACGAAGTCGTAGGCCTCGGGCGGCACGGCCGGGTTGTAGGCCACCTCGCGGGGCCGCTGCGGCGCGTCGGTATTCAGCTCGAAGCCCGAGCGCTCCTCATTCCCCGCATCATATTCGGCCTCGCCGCGCAGCATCGAGTATAGCCGCTGAATAGTCGTAATTGTGACCTTGCTCACCGAGTCGAGCTGGTTTGAGGTCAGGTGCTGCACGTTGTACAGCTCCGTAAACTTACGCCCATCATCCGGCGCGGTGTATTGCTGAAACTCCTGCAAGGTCTGCCGCCCCAGGTTGCCCCGGTCCACTAGAAACAGCACCCGCTTGGCCCCCGCAAACTTGATGAGCCGGTAGATAAACGACACCGCCGTAAACGTCTTGCCCGAGCCGGTGGCCATCTGAATAAGGGCGCGGGGCCGGTCGTCCTTTAAGCTTACGTCGAGGTTGCGCAGCGCCTCAATCTGGCAGTCACGCAGCCCCGCCGTGTTCACGGCCGGCATCGTGCGCAGCCGCGCCCGCAAGGTGCCAATCTGCCGGGTCCAGTCGCGCAGCGTCTCGGGCCGATGAAAGCCGAACACCGGTCGCGAGCGCGGCTCGGGGTCGCGGGCATCAATGAAGCGAATTTCCTGTCCGTTGGCCTCGTAGCCAAAGGGCAGCTCGTCGGACACGCGCTGGGCGTGCTTAGTGGCACTACTACGGTAGCGGGCCGTCTGCTCGGCCACGGCCGTGAGCGAGGTGCCTTCTTTTTTCGCCTCTACAATGCCTACTAGGCGCCGGTCAATCAATAAGGCGTAGTCGGCTGGGCCAGAGGCCGTAGGGTATTCCCGCACCGCGATACCAGCAGCGGCCCCCAGATTGAGCTGCTTATAGTCCTGCACGAGCCAGCCAGCGGTGGTTAGTTGCGCATCGATGAGTTGGCGGGCGTGCTGTTCGGGGGTAAGCATTTAGGCAGGTGGGGAACGGAATGCTAAAGTAAGCAGCACCGAATCAGGCATCGTAAAAATGGACCAACCATGTTAGCCTGCTTATGCGCTACCTACCGCACCGTTCAGATGCATCTTGACGAGGTAGTATCAAGAAGCAGGCTTACCGTGGACGTGCAGCGCTAATTGTCCAAGCACCTTGATGGCGGGCTAGCCGTTCAGTGTCAAGACGCAAGGTGTTAAACCAGACCAGCAAGTCCATAATCTGATGGGTTAGCGCGACGAGTAAGTATGGCGTACGAACTGTCTGGCGAAGTCCGGCCAAGGCGGAGGCGGTGTTAACTCTATCGCCGTGCGAAGCTGTGCTAGTGAGGTCGAGGCAGGTATTTACAGCAGTTGCCAGAATAGCTGGTAGTAGTGCAGTCGCAGGTGTAGCAAACTCTGTATCAGAAACCTTTTTTGGCTTACCACTCAAGATGTCGCTGCAATTTCGCTGATTAATTTCCCCGCGCGAAACGCATTGGGCAGGCAATAGTCGATGGCGGATGGCGGCAGCAAACACCTCGTCAATAATGATGCGTAGCGTATTAAACTTGGTGTCGTCCTGGTGATTAGTTTGAGGATTGTCGATAGCTTGTAAAACCTCCAAGAGCATCCGGCCAGCCTTTTCGCTGACTACATCAGGAGTGCAGGCGGCGAATGCTGGGGCGTAGCGGTGCCGGAGCTGGGCTTGGGGTAAGTCGTCGATGGCCTGCTTGATGGCTCCGAATAAACGCTGATTTTCCTCGCTAGAGCCTTTACGAAAGAAGCCTTCGTACTGCTCTTGAAAACCTGTATCCCGCAAAAGACTGAGCTGACCGGTAAGTACAAAGCGAGGCAATGGCTTTTGGTGAGCACTACCAAGCGCCGTAATCTGCTCCCATGCTTCGTAGAGCGCCTTGCGGCTTTCTGTACCTTCTTCCTGGCCTTTCTTTTGAAATGCCATGGCATCGAGAAGCACGGCGTTGATGGTATTCATGTTCGCCGCCAGATAAGCCATTCCCTCTTCAGTAGACTGAAAAGGAACCAAGACAATATCGTTTAAAAGCGCTAGCTTACTGAAAGCTGTGAGTTGCTGGTACTCATCGTCAATCCACAAGACGCGGTAGTGGCCCATTACTTAACCTTTTTTATATTGAACGTCAACGACTGGTAGTTCCAACCGATAGGTTACTGGAAAGTCACTTTCGGGCTGACTGATAATCTCTAGTTCACCCTCGAAGTAGTTCATAATCTCCTTAACTTCATACCCGCCAATACCTGTGTTGCCCGTGGCACCAACGGTAGCTCCTTTACGAGTAAGTTGAGCTATGTCGAAATTTACCGGAAATGGGCGCCCGTTATTGGCAATGGTGATGTCAAGCGCAAACGAATTCATATTCTCGTCAACAAATAACTCTTCGACGGTAACACTAATCTTATTGTGTTCTGCTGGCATTTCATGGAAGCCATGCCGCTGGGCATTGTCTATAATATGGTTAAACAGCAGCTTGAGCAGATATTTATTAGCCAATACAGCGACTGAATCTATGCGTTGAGCAACTCTCGGCTTATCGCCAAGAAAATTGTACAATGGCAAAAATTTCTCATGCAGCGTAATGGCAAACGGTGGTAAACTGGCACGCGTGAGTGCTATTTCCTCACGTAGGAAGGCCAGTATATCCACAACTTGGCGCGGAAACTCCTCTAACACTAGTACGGCTTCATTACGATTGAGCGTTTGGAACATGAACTCCAAGTCTCTTTTTATGGCCGTGAGTGTATCCTGCACGGTTGAGTCTTCGCCTGGAAAGAGAGGGGAATGTGGAGCTAGCACTTGATTATGTGAAGCGGCACGCTGAATCGCGGCCTCAAGCAGGTCTACATTGGATATCAGATTTAACTGTGGCCGCCCTAAAGCGTGTTTCAAAGCAGCAAGTTGTGCATATGCTTCAGCTTTGAGCGTGCGCTCGGTCTGGGCCGCGTTAGATTCTACTTGCTTAGTTTTCGTCGCCTGCTCACTGGCTAGCCTAACTAAATTATGCTGCTCGACTATGCTTGGCAGATTGATAATCAACTGTAATAAGTCCGCTTTGCGCACGGTAGGCATGGCCATACCTCTATTCATACTGCGAAACTGCTCCTGCACAAAATCAGAATTCAACTCGGCTATGAGATAGTCGAGAACCACCTTATCCTGGTTCAGTTGTAACGGCAGGATGCTACTGGGCGAGAAGAATACTTCGTCCCCAGCCTGGTGCGTATACCAGGTAGGCTTGGGTCGGCCACCCTGGAGCGCGACTAGCAGCGCATCCTGCTTCAGCGATACTAGCGAACGACCACTAAATTGGTCAACAGGTAATTCACTGCTTGCTAGCGTAAAATTCAGATTATCTGATTTCATGTCCCGGATACGCAGCAGTCGACCTTCCACTGGCCGCTCGTGGCGCAGACGAATAGGCTCGACTATTTCTTCGAAGCGGACTTGGTTTTGGACCGGTTCAGCAGGCAGTAGGTAGCGGCGATAACTTAAATCGTAGTCGTGCCGGCTGAAATCAGATGGAGCGATAAAATGAGCACCAGTTGCACCAGTTGGTTGCGCTAAAGCAGTTAACAAGGCGGACGTATCCAAAATAGCCTGTTTGCCTTTGCGATGAACATATGACTCCGCATCGAGCATCAAAACTGGCGCACCGTAAGAGCGTGCTTTGTTGAGCATCAGTAAGGCTAGCCGCACATTGGTGTATGGTAATAATAAACCAGCTGGAAAATCTACAACTGCTTCTAACACACCAGATGTCACAAGCTCTTCGCGAAGAAGGCGGTAAGATTTACCTTGCTGAAATAGGAAACCAAGTGCAACGGGAATGACAGCCTGACTCTGTGGCTGCATATGACGCAGAATGGCATGAACGAATGCAGCGTCGACCGGCATGCTGGAAGGCAGGCCATCCAACAGTTGATTAACACGATTAGAGCCACCAAATACGGGGTGAGTAGCCAGAATCAGGTCAGCCGCGGGCAACTGTGGCCATTGTTCAACTGCTGTACCTGGCAACAAATGGGCAGAAGAGCGCTGATGTGCCACTAAGCGTAGAGAAGCTAGCTTGCGCACCTCATCGCTCTGCTCCTGCCCTAAATAGATAACTGCTGGGTCTAAAAAAGAGATAAGCGCAGCAGTACCAGCCTGTGGGTTGTACACACACATGCCAGGTTTTGCCTTGTAGATAGAAGCAATTAATTCCGTAAGCTCAGCTGGTGTCGAAAATTCGCCCGAGCCATGGTTGTAACGGGGAAGTTGGTCGAAGGCAAAATCAATAACGTCTTCGAATTCTACTTGCGTGAGAGTAGGCAGATTAAATAACTCAACTTCATGCACTAGACGCTGTCGCGTACTAGGACTTAAACGAAGCATGTAATCTCCTAACCAAGCCAATGCCGAATCTGCAGCGTTTCTTTCTCTCTGATAGCTATTGTTACTAAGGGCAGAAGTATAAAAAGCTTGGCTGGAATATGCATCCACTCCGAGGATGGTGGATAGTCGGCCTAGGATGAGAAACGCCGGAACAATACTATAGGAAGATGTGTGGCCTTCTTCTCGGACAATAGAAAACAACTTAATTATTTGCTTTTGCAGATTAAGCGAAGGGGCCGACGGACGTTTCATAATGTAGGGACAAGCCGACCTCCTTTGAGTCGACAGTGCAAAGCAAAGGTGGGGGTGTGCAGCCAATCTGCACAGTGTGTAATTTTCAGAAAAATTTTATGCCACCTACCAAAAATGCCTTGCTGCGCTACGCAGCCATAGATGCCTGCTTGCAACGGACAACTCAGACATGGAGCTTTGAGCGCCTGCGGCAGCAAGTAGCGGCAACCCTGGCTGAACATGTAGATAGCGCAGGTAGCGTAAGCATACGGACACTACGGGATGACTTGAAAAATATGCGGCCGGGTGGGGCAACGGGATATGATGCGCCTATCTTATTCGAATCGGAGCGCGGGTATTACTATAGTGAGGTTAATTACTCAATCTTCAATAGTCCCATAACAATAAATGATTTACCCGCTTTGCAACAGGCATTTGGTGTGCTGCAGCAATTAGTAGGCCTGGGACTATCACACGAACTAGGAGGAATAGTAGAGCGGCTAGAATTGAGGCTAAGTGGCCAAATGCAAGACGCACAAGGTATTATTTGCCAATTTGAGCAGCCTACTAGTTACCAGGGGCAAGGTTGGCTAGAACCGCTGTATATAGCTGTGCAGCAAAAGCAAGCACAGCGCCTACTATACCAGCCGTTTGGAACTTCGCAGCCAGTAGAATTGCTAGTGCACCCTTATTTGCTGAAACAGTATAATGGGCGGTGGTTTTTAATTGCGCAACGAGACAAGTGGGAAGAAGCTTTGTCAATATTTGCGTTAGACCGTATTCAGCATATAGCAAAGGCTGATTTGTCATTCATTCAGCACGAGGGAGAGGTAAGCCAGTTCTTTACTAACCTAATAGGAGTTTCTATTCTGCCTCAGGCAGAATTAGCAGAAATAAGGCTGCGATTTGCAGCAAAGCGCTTACCCTATGTGCTGACTAAACCGCTACATACGTCACAACGAGTAGATAATGTAACCGGTGAAGTAACACTACACCTAGTACCAACGCGTGAGTTGGTGAGTTTGCTACTGAGCTACGGCGGGGATGTAGAAGTAGTAGCACCACTGGTATTGCGTGACAATATCAAACAAGAGGCAACCCGGATGCTTCATTATTACCTGTAAGTCGTTGGCTACGCCCAATGAGTCGCAGAGGCCGGTCAGAAACAGGCCATAGTTAGCCCACGCCACCCGATTTCAGCCAGCGGGTTTTAAAGTCAGAGTACAGCACGGTGCACAATAAACCCATAATAAATAAGCCTGTTTGCTTAAAAAAAGCCAGTCAGCAGGTAGTAGCACGAAAGTAGTCGCAGTGCGAATAGCTGATAATTAGCTTTCTAAATGCAGCGAATGGCTGGGCCAGCTGCCGACTGGTTTATTGCAGTGAGCCGAACATGCAGCTTCTCCCCTTCTCTTGTAGCAAAGCTGCTAGTATAGCGATTGGCCAAGTTGGCCAACCTGGCCAATCGCTATAGGCTTTCACTTGTAATCAGGGCCGCGTATGCCAACCAGTTAAAGCATTTTGTCAAGTTTCTACCGGCAAAAACTTGACAAAATGCTTACATATTAATATTCTACCAGTACACAGACCAAATGGTAGACGTCATCTTCTATTTCGCCAAGCAATTGTTCGAGCCCAACCGCCGGTATTAGAAAAAGAGGCGCACGACTACTTTAATCGGCTGGCTCCCATCAATCTGCTAGTCAAGCAACAAGCTGCTGGCCTTTGTTTTAGCCAAAAAAGGGGGCCACTTGCGTGGCCCCAGGAAGTCCTACTTCCAGAATAATCTAGTGTCAGACCACTGCAAAAATAACGGAACGCGGGTGAAATTTGGCTCTGGTTCTTCGCGCAGTTCTTAGGTGCGAGTATGTAGTAGGAACCTAGTTTTCTTTGCCTCTCCTGCCTGAAGGCAGCAAACTGCTATCTCACCTGATAGCAGCTAGTTACTTTTTAGGCCAACCACTTAACTAAAAGCGTATTTGGCTACGGTGCTTGCTGATACGCGCAGCCTCTTGCTGATAGCATAATTCGATAACCCACGTTTTTTCAGTTCGCGTATCTGCTCGATGACCGCAGCGCTCTTGGTGGGCGGCCCTAT
>CALMOO010000331.1:14854-15720 GCA_937871705.1 uncultured Hymenobacter sp. | reverse complement strand
GGTCAATACTACCTGCAAAACAACCTCGGCAAGCCCGACTTCAACTATTGGTGGCAAGCCCACGGCCTCGACATCTTGCTCGATGGCTACCAGCGCACCAAGGTGACGGACTACACGGCCAAGATGCAGCAGCTAGAGCAAGGCACGAAAAAGCAGAACGGCAATACGTACCTCAATACGTATTACGACGACATGGCCTGGAACGCCCTGGCTAACCTGCGCGCATTTCAGCTCACGCAGGACCCGTCGTACAAAGCCACCGCCACGCTGCTCTGGGCCGACCTCAAGACCGGCTGGAACACGAACCAGGGCGGCGGCATTGCGTGGCGCAAAAATCAGCTCGACTACAAAAACACGCCGGCCAATGCGCCGGTGGCCATCTTCGCCGCCCGCCTCTACCAGCTCGACCGCAACCCCGATGACCTAGCCTGGGCCCAGAAGATTTACGACTGGGAAAAAAAGAACCTGGTGGACCCCACGACGGGCGCCGTGTGGGATGGTTTAAACCGTCAGGGCGATGGCCAGGTCGATAAGAACTGGATTTTTAGCTACAACCAGGGCGTGTTCCTCGGTGCTGGCCTGGAGCTGTACCGCGCCACCCAGCAGAGCACTTACCTCGACGATGCTAACCGCACCGCCGGCTACGTGCTCAACGACAGCCAGCTCTCGCCCGGCGGCATTCTTAAGGACGAAGGAGTTGGGGACGGCGGGTTGTTCAAGGGCATTCTGGTGCGCTACCTGGCCCAGCTAGCCACCGAGCCCAACGTGTCCGCCGCCACGCGCGCCCGGTACGTGTCGTTCCTGAAGTTCAACGGCGAGAGCCTGTACAAGCAGGCCACGCGCCGGCCGCAGTACCTGTTCAATAC
>CALMOO010000331.1:3543-14844 GCA_937871705.1 uncultured Hymenobacter sp. | reverse complement strand
CGACCGAAATGAGTGGGGTAATGATGTTCGAGATAATGGCCGACCTGCAAGCGCGTAAGCTTCTGTAGCGTCACGAGTATCTGCTGGCTAATGCGGAGGTAGCTAAGCTGCACGGTGGGGTGCAGCCTGGTTCGCCGCGCCCGCGCCTGGCTGGTGGGGCCGGGTGCGGGCATTTCGCCCGCGCTTCCTATTCTTTAAAATTCTTGTATGAAACTGACTTTCACTGCCGGCGCATTGTCCCTGGCGCTGCTGTTGGCAGCGGAGGGGGGTAGGGCGCAAAGTGTGCTCCAGTACGTAAACCCCAACATCGGTACGGCGCACAGCCGCTGGTTTTTCTACACTCCGGCAGCCGTGCCCTACGGCATGGCCAAGCTGGCGCCCTCCACCAACGGCCACTACGGCAACCCCTCGGGCTGGGAAGCTGTGGGCTACGACACCCGCCAGAATTCTATCGAAGGGTTTGTGCACTTTCACGAGTGGCAGGTGGGCGGCGTGAGCTTCATGCCTACCACGGGCGAGCTGCGCGTGAAGCCCGGCGACCTCGACGGCCCCGCCACCGGCTACCGCTCGCACTTCGACCGCAAAAACCAAGTGGCCGAGCCGGGCTACTACCGCGTGCTACTCGACGACTACGGCATCACGGCCGAGCTGACTGCTACCAAGCGGGTGGGCTTTCACCGCTATACTTTCCCCAAAAACGACCACGCGCATATCATCCTCGACATCGGCAACAAGCAGGGCGAGAGCGACCAAGTGACCGATGCCAGCATTCGGATGGTGGACGCCACGCACGTGGAAGGCTTCGTAAGTACCTACCCCAAGTACGTGCACACCTACGACCCCGAGGGCAAGGTGAACATGTACTTCTTTGGGGAAATCAGCAAAGCGCCGGCTAGCGTAGGCGCCTTCACGGCGGCAGGAATTCAAGAAAAGCAGAACTCGGCCACCGGCAAGGGCGCTGGGCTGTATCTCGACTACCAAACCACCGCACAGGAAAAGATTGAGCTAAAAGTAGGCCTCTCGTACACCTCCATCGCCAACGCCAAGGCCAACCTGCTGGCCGAGGCCCGCAGCCTCACCTTCGACCAGGCCCGCGCCGCCGCGCAAGCCACCTGGCAGCGCGAGCTAGGCAAAATCACGGTGGAAGGCCCCGACGTGCAGAACAAGACTAAGTTTTACACGGGCCTGTTTCATGCCCTGCTGGGGCGCGGCATTGCCAGCGACGTGAACGGCGCCTACCCCCGCCACGGCGGCCAGGTGGGCAAATTGGTAGCCAGTGGTCCCGGCCCCAAGCCCGAGTTTCTAAACACCGACGCCATCTGGGGCGGCTACTGGAATTTGACGCAGCTCTGGGCGTTGTCGTACCCCGAGTGGTATGGCAACTACGTGAACACCCAGCTGCAAGTGTACCGCGACAAAGGCTGGTTTGGCGACGGCTTGGCTAATAGCGAGTACGTATCGGGGGTAGGGACCAATTTTGTGGGGCTAGCCGTGGCGGGCGCGTACCAGGTGGGCATCCGCAACTACGACGTGAACCTGGCCTATCAAGCTGTCCGCGCCAACGAGTTGAACTACCGCCACCGCGCCTTTGGCTCGGGCAAGATGGATGTGAAAGCCTTCACCCAGTACGGCTACGTGCCCTTCAAGGAGAACTACAAGCAGGACCAAGGCGAGTGGTATAAGACGGATTCCACGGGCGCGTATTTCGCTAATTCGCACACCCTAGAGTATAGCTACAGCGCCTTCGCCGCCGCTCAGATGGCGAAGTCCTTGGGCAAAAAGGCCGATTATGAGCAGCTTATTAAGCTCTCTAACGGCTGGAAAGCCATCCTGAACCCGCAGAACAAGCTTATGCAGCCCAAGCTGGCCGATGGCACGTTTGTGGGCAACTTCAATCCCTTTGAGCCGTGGCGCGGCTACCAGGAGGGCAATGCCATGCAGTACACGTTCTACGTGCCGCAAAACCCCGCTGGGCTTATTGCGGCGCTGGGCCGCGACAAGTTCAACAACCGCCTCGATAGCATCTTCACCGCTTCGGCCAAAACGGGCTTTGGCGGCGGCAAAGAGATAGACGCCTTCGCCGGCATCAAAGCCATTTACAACCACGGCAACCAGCCTTGCCTGCACATCAGCTGGCTGTTCAACTTCTCGGGGCAGCCCTGGCTCACGCAGAAATGGACCCGCCAGATTTGCGACGAATTTTACGGCACCGAGCCCATTCACGGCTATGGCTACGGGCAAGACGAGGACCAGGGCCAGCTAGGCTCGTGGTATGTCATTACTGCCCTGGGCTTGTTCGACGTGAAGGGCTTCACCGACGCCCGGCCCATCGTCGAGCTAGGCAGCCCCATGTTCAGTAAAGCCACCATCCAACTGGGCAATCAGAAAAAGCTGATAATTGAGGCCAAAAACACCTCCAAAGAAAACGTGTATGTGCAGGCCGCCGAGCTAAACGGCAAGCCGCTCGCCAATTGCTGGCTCTACCGTGATGAGCTGATGCAGGGGGGTAGGCTGGTGTTCACGATGGGTAGCCAGCCCAACAAAACCTGGGGCACCAAGACTCCGCCACCCTCAGCGCAGTAGCATCTAAGTGATTGATAAAAGCCATGTAAAAAAGCAGCAGAAACGGCAGCAGCTACCAGCAAGGCCTAGACCAGGAGCGGCCGGGTAGCACTCGGCAAGCGTAGGAAGTTAGTCGGTGCCGCCAGCTACGGGTAGCAGCTGCCGGACCACATTCCAGCCTTCTACCGACACGAGCGGGGCGGTGACATCAGTTGTGGGCGAGTAGTCGAGCACCACCGTTTTGCGCTCGCCCGGCAGCACCGACACGTAGTTGTCGCTGTAGAACACGGGTAGGATGCGCTTCTGCGTCTTAGGATTTACCAGGGACAGACGGTTGAAAAAGGCTACCGGTGCCTGGGTCGGGTTGGTCAAGGTCACCGCTATTTGGCCTTTGGCGATTCGTTTGGCTTCTACGGCCAGGGTAGCTTTGACCATGCTTTTGAGGCCGGAGTACTCGCCTTTGGCGTCGGGCAGCCAGTAGAAGTTGTTGCTGATAACGTGCTTATCGAGGCCCAGTAGCTGCAGCGACAGGAACAGGCCGCGGTCCTTTGCTAGCCGCTTCACTACCCCACTAATGGGGAGGTATTTTTTGGAGACGGACGGGTTGATTTCCGTTATTACCTGCGTGATGCCGGTTTTCTTGCCGGCCATGTCGTAGGCATCCACCACCAGCATCATATCCCGCTTCACCTCAAACGTGTTGTTGGTAATCATCACCATGCTATCGACGGGGTTGTACATCACGTGCAGCGGCTCGCTGCCGGTGCGTAAGCCGTAGAGGCAGGCGTTAGGGTCGAGGTAGTAGTCGTACATCTGGCCGCGCAGGGCCGTCCAGGGGTTTTGGGTTTTCCAGATAATGCTGCCCGTGTACCATTCCCACATGTGGGCGCTGAAGCCTTCCATGAGCGCGCGGTACTGGTCGTAATTCACCAGCTGCGCTTTCAGGCCGAAGTCGCGCAAATCCTTGGGCGCGCCGTAGGGCAGCAGGTAGTTTTCGTAGCTGATGTAGGTGTGGTAATTCCACACCGAGTCGACGCGCTCGGTAGGCTTGCTCGTGGCGCCCAGGTACTGCGGGGCTACCAGGTTGGCAGGGGGTAGGAAACGCTCCAGCGACTCGTAGTCGCCGGTGCCTACCGAACCCACTTCCGAGTTGAAGGGGTAGGTTTGGTGGCCCCAAAAGCTGGCAATTGGCTGAATGCCGTAAGGCCCGTCGCCGTTGCCGCCCTGGGTGTTGGTCGACATGCTATCGGAGTTGGAGTAGGGAATAAACCAGCGGGTGCCATCGAGGCGGGGCAGCAGCGAATCTTGCAGGGCCGTGAGGATGTCTTTGGGCGGCGTGATTTCGTTGCCGCCGCACCACATGGCTAGCGAGGCGTAGTTGCGCACCAGCTTTATCTGGTCGGCGGCCGAGTTGATGAACAGGCGGTGGTCGTCGGGGTACTGGCGGCGCTTCCACTGGTCGTCGAGCTTCATGGGGTCTTCCCAGCGACCGTTCGCGTCGCCCGACATCCAGAAGTCTTGCATCACGAGCAGGCCGTACTTGTCGCAGGCCTGGTAAAACTCGGGCCGCTCGACCAGCGCCCCGCCCCACACCCGGATGAGATTCAGGTTCATGTCGCGGTGAAACCGGATTTCGGCGTCGTAGCGCGCGGCGGTGAAGCGGAGCATCGCATCCGAAATAATCCAGTTGCCGCCCTTGATAAAGATTTTCTGACCATTAACCAGCACTTGCTTGCTTAGCGTTTTGGGGTTCCATTCGGTCTGGACTTCCCGCACGCCTACTTCCACGTTTTCCTCATCCGACACGGTTTTGCCACCGACCAGAAACTGCATCTTCAGCTGGTATAGGTTCTGTGGGCCGTAGCCATTCGGCCACCACAGCCGGGGGTGCTGCAGGGCTAGCCGGGGTAGGCCAACCTGCCGGGTGGTGTGGGCCGGCACGCTCACAGGCTGCGTTACTCGCTGGCCGGCAATGGTGTATTGCAGCACGCCGGCCACTGCTTGGGCCGTCGGGTTTTCCAACTCGGCCGTCACGTCGAGGCTAGCGGGCTGCTGGGGGCCGCTGGGCCGGCGCACGCCGGGCACGCGGGTGACTACGTGCGGGTTTTTGAGGTTAATCTGCTTGGTTTTCTCAATCGTCACCTTGTCCCAAATGCCCGTATTCCGGTCCCGGATGGGCCGAATCCAGTCCCAGCCGGCCACGTACTGGAGCCCTACCCCCCTCGCAATGGTGCCATCGCCACCCTGGCCGCCGTTGGGGTTGCCCACTTGGTCGGGCGGGTACACCACCACGGCCAGGCGGTTGTTGCCATTCTTGGCGAGGTAGGGCGTGATATTGTAGGCCTGCCGCAGAAACATGCCGTGGTGCGTTTTCTGGTTGAGTTTCCGCCCGTTCAGGAACACGTCGCAGCTGTAGTTTACGCCCCTAAATTGCAGCCACACCTGGCCGCCGGAGCTAGCCGGCGCCTCCCGAAAATCCTTGACAAACCAGTAGGTGTAGTAGTCGCGGCCGATTTTGTAGATGTCGGGTATCCGCTGGTTGTTCATCCCGAAGAAAGGGTCGGGAATCTGGTGGTTTTCGAGCTGGGTAGTCAGCACCGTGCCGGGCACCACAGCGGGTGCCCAGCCGGCGAGGGGGTAGGAGGGAGTCGAAAGGCTGGGTCCGTCAGCTTTTACCTGCGCGATAGCCCGTCCCTTCCAGCCCGAGTTAAGCTCGTAGCGCTGCTGGGCAGCTATAGGCTGCGCGAAAACCACTGCTAGCAGCAGGAGAAGATACTTCTTCATGCAAATGAACTCAAAAACAGATTGTTAACTGGGCTAGCCACTCGCGCTAGCAGCTATGCCAGTTTATAGAGAAAGGATGCCGGGCGCAGCAGAAGCCTGCTCCTGCCGCATTTGGCAGAGGGCCGCCGCCCCCAGCACGGCCGAGTTGTCGAGGGTGGAAGGGGCAATAACGAGCCGCTCGGCCACGGCTTTAAAGGGGAATTCGCGCAAACTCTCGTCGAGGCCGCCTTTGAAGTACTCGAAGCACTTGCTGACCGAGCCGCCCAGGATGATGGCCTCCGGCGAAAGGGCGTATAAAATCGTCTTGATAGCATTGCCCAAGTGCCGGCCGTACTCGGCAAAAACGGCTAGGGCCTCCGCGTCAGCCCGCTGGGCTAGCGCGTGCCACTCGGCGCCCGGCCGGCCCGTGCGCTGCCGGAAGAACTTGCCGCTGCAATAATCCTCGATGGTTTTGTCGAGGTACGGGATGCAGCCAAACTCGCCGGCGCTGGAAAGCGTGCCCGAGTACAGCACGTGGTTGATGATGATGCCCGCGCCTACCCCGGTGCCTAGCGCCAGGCCCACCAGGTTGGCAAATGGCTGGCCCTGGCCATACATTTTTTCGCCCACGGTAAAGGCATTAGCGTCGTTGGAGAGGTGCACCGGCTTGCCGAAGTGGCTGGCCAGGTGCTCTTTCAAGTGGACTTCCTGCCAGGAAGGAATATTCTGCACGCCGTGCACAATGCCGTTGGGCTCGTCTACCAGCCCCGGCACGCCAATGCCAATACCCACCACATCGGTTTCGACAAAGCCTTCGAGGCAGTGCACCAGCTCGGCCAGAATCTGCTCCTTAGGCGCGGTAGCCGCCGTGTCAAATTTAACTTCCCGAATAAGCTCGCCTTGCTGCACGAGCCCGACGTGCGTCTTGGTGCCGCCAATATCTATTCCGATGTACTTGGTATTGCTCATGTCAGTGCAAGCTAGGCATTCAGCCGCGCCACCAGCTCGGCCACGATGGCCGCATCAGTTTCCCAGCGTGGCGCGTCAAACTCTGTTTTAGTCGTCGCCGCCAGGCTAGCCACCAGGCGCTTGGCACTGGTGTGGAACTCCTGAGCCCCGGTGCTCTTGATAAGGGGGGGTAGGGTGTCGGGCGTGATGCCGGCCCCGGGCATAATGCCGATGCGCCCCACCGCTTGCCGCACCAAGGCCGCGAGCTGCGCCTGGCCGGCCGGCGCGCTGGCCTGGCCACCCGAGGTAAGCACCCGGTGGCAGCCCAGGCCGATAATTTCTTCCAATGCCCGCGCCTGGTCCTGGCACACGTCGAAGGCGCGGTGAAAGGTGATTTGCAGCGGCCCGGCCGCCGCGATGAGGGCGCGGCAGCTAGCCAGGTCCACGTGGCCAGCCTCGTCGAGGGCGCCGAGCACTACCCCGGCGCAGCCCAGCGCCCGGCACTCGGCAACGTCGGCGGCCATAATGGCTTGCTCGTCGGCATCGTAGCAGAAGTGCCCCGGCCGCGGCCGAATCAGCACAAACACCGGAATGGTAAGCCGCTGGAGCACCTGCCGAATGAGGCCGTAGGAGGGCGTGATACCGCCCTGCTCCAAGTTTTGGCACAGCTCGATGCGGTGCGCGCCTCCGGCCTGCGCCGCCACGGCCGACTGCACCGAGCCCGCGCATATTTCCAGTAGCCGCGCCATTAGGTGAGCAGGTAGTCGCTTTGCAGCAGCTGTTGCTGGTTTTTGTCGTCGCAAACGGCGTAGCTAAAGCCTTTTTGTAGTGCAAACGCGCCGTGCTGGCCCTGCTTATTCACGGCAATAAAACACACCTGAATGTCGCGGGCTTTCGGGCCTTTAATCTGCGCCAGGCGCTTAATAGCCGCCTCGCAGGCCGCTCTGGGCGAGAGGCCCTGGCGCATGAACTCGACTACCGTGTGCGCCCCCGCCATGCGGATAACATCCTCGCCCTGCCCGGTAGCGGCGGCCGCGCCCACGGCATTGTCCACGAATAAACCCGAGCCAATCAGGGGCGAGTCGCCGAGGCGCCCGCGCATCTTGAAGCCCATGCCGCTGGTGGTGCAGCTGCCGCTGAGGCGCCCCTGCGCATCCTGGGCTAGCAGGGCAATGGTGTCGTGGTTGTTGGCGCCGCCTACCGGCCCCGTCGGCTTGGTGCCTCTGGTGTTTTCGATGTTGATAACGGGTTTATACGCACTCGTTTTCAGCCACTCGCGGTAGGCCTTCTCGGCGTCGGGACTTAGCTTTTGCGGCTCCAGCGGGAAGCCTTGCGCCACGGCAAATTGCTGCGCGCCTTCGCCCACCAGCATCACGTGGGGCGTTTTTTCCATCACGCGCCGCGCCACGCTCACGGGGTGCTTGATGCGCTCGAGCGCCGCCACGCTGCCGCAGTTGAACTGGTCGTCCATGATGCAGGCGTCGAGTGTCACGATGCCTTCCCGGTCGGGGTTGCCGCCCAGGCCCACGCAGCAGTTTTGCGAAGCTTCCGTCACCATCACGCCGGCCTCGGCCGCATCCAGGGCGTGGCCGCCCTTGCTTAGTATTTTCCAGGCGCCCAGGTTAGCGGCTAGGCCGGTGTCCCAGGTAGAAATGACGAGGGCTTTCCCAACCGGAGCTAGTGGCGGCAGGCTAGCGGCGGCGAGTGGCTGCCCGGCAGCGAGTAGCCCGAGGCTAGCGGAGGAGGTAAGAAACTTGCGGCGAGAAGGCATTGGGAGGAAGCAGGGGGATAGGGACTCAAAGAAACGGCTTTTGTGTCGTTCTAGCGTGCAACTCCTCCCCCGGCCCCTCCCCTTTGGGAGAGGGAGCCACGACGGCGCAACATCGGAAAACGTCAGGCTCCCCTCTCCCAATGGGGGCGGGGATGGGGTCACCCGTGGAGGACGACCTATGCACCAACTGAAGAAGGATTCTAACTAAGAATGTACTAAGGATTGAGTACCTACCCCGACCCCATCAAGCCAGCAGCTGCGGCTTCTCCTGATACACTTTCCACAAGAACTCGCCAAAGAGCGTGTTAGCCCAGGCAAACCAGGCGCGGGTGAACTTCTTGGGGTCGTCTTTGTGGAACGACTCGTGCATGTACCCCGTGCCGGCGTGGGTAGCCTTGAGGCTCTGTACGCAGGCCCGAATTTCGGCGTCGTCCTGGCTGGTGAGGCCGCGGGTGGTGATGGCGATGGGCCAAATCATATCCTGACCCACGTGCGGCCCGCCGATGCCCTCAGCCGCCTTGCCCTTGAAGAAAAAGGGATTAGCCTCGGAGAGCAGAAACTTGCGCGTATTCTGGTAGATGGGGTCGGTAGCGGCTAGGGCGCCGAGGTAGGGTAGGGCCACCAGGCTGGGCACGTTGGCGTCGTCCATGAGCACCTGGCTGCCGAAGCCATCGACTTCGTAGGCGTAGATTTTGCCGTGCTGCGGGTGATTGACCACGGCGTGCTGACGCAAAGCGGCTTCTACTTCGTCGGCCAGGGCCGTGCAGTCCTTCGCCGTAGCGGCCTCGGCGGGGGCTAGCGCCGTAAGCATTTCGGCGGCCTGGCGCAGGCTGGCCACGGCAAAGAAGTTGCTCGGCACCAAGAAGGAGTAGAGCGTGGCGTCGTCGCTGGGCCGGAAGGCCGAGCAGATGAGCCCCACCGGCCGCACCGGGTAGCCGTAGCCGGCCATGGGTTGCGTGTCAGTTGAGTTGGCCGTTTGGCGCTGAAAGTGATAGGGGCCCAAGCTGTCCTTGCGCTGCTGGGCCCGGAAAGTTTGCAGCGTAGTACGGATGGCCTGCTGCCACTGCGCATCGAAGGGCTGCTTGTCGCCGGTTTTCTTCCAGTAGTGGTAGGCTAGCCGGATGGGGTAGCACAGCGAGTCGATTTCCCACTTGCGCTCGTGCACGCCGGGCTGCATTGCGGTGTGGTCGGTTTTCCACTCGCCCACCTTCGTGTCGTCGCCATAAAAGGCGTTGGCATACGGGTCCTTAATGACGCAGCGCGTCTGTCGGTTGATGACGCCCGCCACCAGTTGGCGCAGTTCGGCATCCTTGTCAATCAGCTGCAAATACGGCCACACCTGGGCCGACGAATCGCGCAGCCACATGGCGTCAATGTCGCCGGTAATGACGTAGGTATCCGGCCTACCCCCCTGCGTCGAGTGGGTTACGGTCGTGTCTAGGGTACTCGGAAAGCAGTTTTCGAAAAGCCAGCTCAACTCAGGGTCCTTCACTTTCTTCTTGAACTCGGTGATGGCCGCCTCCACAGCCTTGCTGCGAAAACGGCGCTTGCTGGCGGCGGGCCGCACCACCGGAAAGGCGGGCGCTGCCGCGAAAGCGGCCGGGGCGAGCGCAAGGCTAGCTGTAAGTAAAGATGTCTGCTGAACGAAGGTGCGACGGTTCATAAAGGAGGTGGGAAAGGGTTATCAAACAATAACGTCCGTCATGCTGAGCTTGCCGAAGCATCTTTACCTCGTCACCCAGCGATGCGGTAGAGATGCTTCGGCAAGCTCAGCATGACGGACGTTATTCAGGACGCTCAAACTAAATACCGCTTACTTCTTAGCAGTTGAGAACGAATACGGTGCGGCATCCGGCGCGGTGCCGCGCGTTTTGTTGGGGGTAGCGCTCATGTCGAAGTTGAGCGTGGCGCCTTTTAGCAAGTCTTCGTAGGTGAGATAGTTCTTGTCGTAGGGCTTGCCGTTCAGCGTCAACTGATTGACGTAGCGGTTCTCGGCCGAGTTCTGCGGTGCATTCAGTACCACGTCCTTGCCGCCGGGCAGGTGCAGCGTCGCCTTGGGGAAGAGCGGCGCGCCGAGCACGTACTGGTTCACGGCCGGGCACACAGGGTAGAAGCCCAGGGCTGAGAATACATACCAGGCTGACGTCTGGCCGTTGTCCTCGTCGCCGCAGTAGCCGTCAGTGGTGGGCAGGTAGAGGCGGTTCATCACCTCGCGCAGCCAGTACTGCGCCTTCCAGGGTTGGCCGGCGTAGTTATAGAGGTAAATCATGTGCTGGATAGGCTGGTTGCCGTGCGCGTAGTTGCCCATGCCGGCAATTTGCATCTCCCTGATTTCGTGAATAGTACCGCCGTAGTAGGAATCGTCAAACACGGGGGGTAGGGTAAACACCGTGTCGAGCGTGGCCACAAACTTCTGCTTGCCGCCCATCAAATCCATCAGCCCCTGCACGTCGTGAAACACCGACCACGTGTAGTGCAGGCTGTTGCCCTCCGTGAAAGCATCGCCCCACTTAAAAGGGCTAAACGGCTTCTGGAATGTGCCATCCTGGTTGCGGCCGCGCATCAGGCCCGACTCCTTATCGAACAGCTTGCGGTAGTTCTGGCTGCGCTGCGCGTAAAGGTTGATTTCCTTTTTAGGGCGACCTAACGCCTTACCTAGCTGATAGATGGCGAAGTCATCGTAGGCGTATTCCAGCGTGCGGGCGGCGTTTTCGTTGATTTTAACATCGTAGGGCACGTAACCGAGCTTGTTGTAGTACTGCACCCCGGCGCGGCCCACGGCATCGAGCGGCCCCGCGTTGTTGGCGCCGTGCACGAGGGCCTCGTAGAGCACCTTCATATCCTGCCCGCGAATGCCTTTGAGGTACGCATCGGCCACCACCGAGGCCGAGTTGTTGCCCACCATCACGCTGCGCAAGCCCGGGCTAGCCCACTCGGGCAGCCAGCCACTTTCGCGGTAGTCGTTGGCCAAGCCCTGCTGAATCTCGGTATTTATCTCGGGGTACATGAGGTTCAGGAAGGGAAACAGCGCCCGAAACGTGTCCCAAAAGCCGGTATCCGTGTACATGTAGCCCGGCAGCACCTGCCCGTTGAACGGGCTGTAGTGCATTACTTTGCCACTGGCATCCAGCTCATAGAGCTTGCGCGGAAACAGCAGTGCCCGGTACAAACACGAGTAAAACGTGCGGCGCTGGTCGGGCGTGCCGCCTTCAATATCGATGCGCCCTAGGGCCTTGTTCCAAGCCGCGCGGCCTTGT
>CALMOO010000331.1:1006-3533 GCA_937871705.1 uncultured Hymenobacter sp. | reverse complement strand
GTTCCCAATCTCGCCTAGGTTGAGCACGGCCTGCTCGGGGCTAATAAACGACGAAGCAACGCGAGCATTCACGCGCTCGCCCTTGCGGGTCTTAAAGCCCACAATAGCTCCGGCGTGGTTGGCCGTCACGTCCAGAGTGCCCGCCGCGGCAGCCACTTTATCCTGATACAAGGTTGTGCTGGTGAAGTCGTGGTCGAACTCCAGCACGAAGTAGTTCTTGAAATTTTTGGGTACGCCGCCGCTGTTGCGGGTGGTGTAGCCCACAATGCGGCGCTGCTGCGGCAGCACCTGCACGTGCGAGCCCTTGTCGAGGGCATCGATAACGACGTAGGCGCTGTCGGTTTTGGGGAAAGTGAACCGGAAGCTCGCGGCCCGCTCGGTGGGCGCAATTTCGGTGGTCACGTCGTGGTCGGCCAAATACACGCGGTAGTAGTTGGGCTCGGCTACCTCAGCCTTGTGCGAGTACCAGCTGGCGCGGGCATCCTGGTCAAATACCGGCTTGCCCGTAATCGGCATAATGGCAAACTGACCGTAGTCGTTCATCCAGGGCGAGGGCTGGTGCGTCTGCTTGAAGCCCCGGATTTTGTCGGCCGTGTACTGGTAGGCCCAGCCATCGCCCATTTTGCCGGTTTGGGGCATCCAGAAGTTCATGCCCCAAGGCAGGCAGATGGCCGGGTAGGTATTGCCGTTGGAAAGGCTAGGCTTAGAATCGGTGCCGATGAGCGGGTTAACCCACTGGGCGGGGTCGGCGGTAGCGGCACCTGCGGCAGTCGTTTGGGCCAGGGTGGGGTAGCTGGCTAGCAGCGCGAACGCAGCAAGTACAGGAAGAAGCTTGGGCATTCAGTTGAAAGTAGAATAGGAGGGAGGAAGCGCTAAAAAGCAAAGAAGGCGCAGCTAGCTTAGACGAAACTGGCCTACCGATACGTGAGCCGCACGGCCGGCTGAGCGGCGTAGGCAGCCCACAGCTCATCGAGGGTTTTGCCGGTTTTCTGCTGCCAGATGCTCGGCGTGTAGGTGCGGGTGCGGGCAGCAGCGTCCAGCTCGTTTACCAGCTTGGGGTGGCCGTGCTGGTCGAGCCACACCAGGAAGCGCGCCATAATGCGGTAGCTGTTGGTATAGCTCTGGCCGGCTTTGTAGTCGGGCAGCGCCCATTTACCAGCCTTATTATTGATGCCGTAGACGTAGCGGGCGTAGTCGGCAATGCCCTCAGTAAGCCAGCCTGGGGCACTATCATTGGGGTAAGCCTGCACGATGTGCATCACCTCGTGCGTCACCACGTCGATGTCTTCGGGGTGGTCGCGCAGCCACTTGGGGTTGTAATCGACCAAGCCATTATCGGTGGCCGCTACCCCATCATAGGCAGGGTTGACGAAGAACGTGACCTTGCGCAGCGTCTTCGGGTTAAATCGCTTCGCCTCCTGCGGATACACCTGGAAGAAAGCATCCGTCATCCGCTGCTTCGTCACGGGTGCCAGCGCCGAGTCTTTGTTGATAAAAACCAGGGTGTACCCCTGCTTCGTCAGCGAGTCGCGGCTCACGAATGGACGATGGCTTTGTGCGGCAGCTGGGGCCGCTAGCAGCCCCAGGGCAGCGAGGAAGTGTAGGAAAGCGCTTTTCACAAAAGCAAGGTCAAAAAAATAAGGAATAAAAAACCCTACCCCCAGCATCCTTCCCTTTAAGGAAGGCGCCAGGGGTAGGGCGGCTATTAATACCCGGGGTTCTGGGTCAGCTTGTTGTTCGTGTTGATTTCGGCCGTTGGAATGCCCCAGAGCAAGTACTTGGACTGAAACGCATTGCCGACCTCATTCTTGAAGCCCACCGCATCCACAAAGCGGTTATTGACCACATCGTAGGCTTTGCGAGTGCGCTGAATGTCGAAATAAGCCTTGTTTTCGTAGGCCAGCTCGTGGTAGCGCTCCTTCCACACCGCCTCGCGGAAGGCGTCCTGGCTCAGGCCGCTGCGGGGGGGTAGCTGCGCCCGCTTGCGAATGGCATTGAGCTGGTCGTAGGCCTTGGGTGTGGCAGCGCCCACCTCGTTGATGGCCTCGGCGTAGATGAGCATTACTTCGGGCATGCGCAGCAGCGTCCAGTTTTCGTCGCAGTCAGGCGTGGTCGTGCTCAATGCGCTTTCCAGGTGAAAGTACTTGTAGAGCGCATGGGCGTTGAAGTTGACGGTGTCAGCATTATTTCTAATACGTGCATACTTCGAGAAGTAGAACTGCCGCTCCTTGGTACGCAAGTCACCAGCTTCGTAGCTGTTATAGAAGGCATTAGTTGGGATGAGCGCCCCGAACTCGTCATTATAGTGCGAGATGCCCACGAAGTAAGGGATGATGAGCGGGCTGATAGCATTCGTCGCAATGCCGAACTGGTACTGCGCCTGCAAAATCAACTCGCCCTGGTTTTTATCAGCGTTGTTGTGCAGCGAAATGTACTTGGCAAAGAGCGGGTAGCCACCAGCGTCAATCAGCTCGGCGGCCTTGTCGGCCGCCAGCTGGTAGTTAGCCTTCTGTTGGAGGGGGTAGCC
>CALMOO010000331.1:0-996 GCA_937871705.1 uncultured Hymenobacter sp. | reverse complement strand
CGTAGTTAGGTACACGCTGGAGAGCAGCGCTTTCACGGCCCCCTGCGAGATGCGGCCCGTGTGGTCTACCACGGGCAGGCCAGCCTGCTCGGCAGTTTGCAAGTCACTGATGATGAGCTTATACACATCGGCCTGCGCGGTGCGGGTCGGGTATAGGTCAGGGCTAGTGCCATCAATGGGGGTAGTAATTAGCGGCACATCGCCGTACAAGCGCACCAAGTGATAGTAGAGGAACGCCCGAATGAAATAGGCTTGCCCTAGCAGTGCCTTTTTCTGCGTATCATCCATCGAGATGCTGGGAATACGAGCGATAGATAGGTTGGCCGCCCCAATACCGTAGTAGGCACTATTCCACATGTCCGAAAAGTAGGGGTTAGCCGCGTCCAGCGTCTGGTTGAGAATCTGGTTGTTAAACTGACTCTGGCCCAGACTAGTAGCGTGCTGCGTCATTAGCTCGAGCCCTACCCAAATGGACTCACCATAGCCCTCACTGGAACTGCTGATTAAGCGTAGGTTGTCGTACAGGCCATTGATGGCCGCTTGAGCTTGGTCGGCGTTGGCGAAGTAGGTGCCGGGCGTCAGTTGCGAGCGAATATCTTGGGTTAGATAGTCAGAGCAACCGCTTGCTACCAGTAGCATGCCCATACTAAGCGCCACTTTCGCCTTGGATAATACTCGTAGGGTAGAAAACATAATAAAAAGGAGCTAAGAAATTAAAAAGAGAAGTTGACGCCGGCCGTCCAGGTGCGTGCCCGGGGGTAGTCGAAAAACTGAATGCCTTGAGCGAAAGGGCTACCCGGCAAATAGGTTGACGTTTCGGGGTCGTAGCTCGTGTACTTGGTGATAAGAAAGAAATTCTGGGCCGACACGTACACCCGCAAGCGGGCAATCTTCAAGGCTTGCAGCATCGATGACGAGAAGTTGTAGCCGAGCACCGCGTTGCGACCCCGGATGAACGAGGCATCCTCTACCTTATAAGAGTCGATGGTGGTGTCA
>CALMOO010000330.1:22042-27996 GCA_937871705.1 uncultured Hymenobacter sp. | reverse complement strand
GTTCCTCCACTGTAAAAGCAGGTGCCTGTTTCTGGCGCTTGCCCAGTGCACGGGTGATGCCGTCGAGCACCAGCGCCAACTCGTCGGCGTGCACCGGCGACGGGTAGCCGCGCAGCTGATGATGCTTATGAATGGCGGCCAAGTGGCGCCGGATGGTCGAGAGCTTCCGCGGGATGTCGGCTAGGTCGGCCACATAGCGGGCCACTGGGGTGGTTCAGTAAAAACGGACAGTGCACTAAGATATACTGGTTAGGCAGTCGCGTTCAAATTGGTGCGACGAGCGGTAGCCAAGCGCAGCGTGGCGGCGGTCAAGGTTGAAGTAGGGGTCGAGGTAGTAGGCGACCTCCACACGGGCCTCTTCGAGGCTGGCAAACGCGCCGCCGTGCGGCAGTAATTCGGTTTTGAGCGTGCTCCAGCCGGCCTCGGCCTGGGCGTTAAGGGGGTTGCCTGGCCGGCTAAAGCTGGCCAGCGCCTGGGCAATGCGGGTACGACACGCTAAGCTAATGTACTGACTGCCGCGGTCAGCATGGATAATCAAGCCGGGTGCGGGTTGGCGCAGGGTGAGCGCTTGCTCCAAGGCATGTGTGCGTCCAGGTGCCAGCCGACCACGCGTCGCGAGCAGGTATCCCGCCACGTGGCCAGGTAGCACCAGCGCCCGCTGTTAAGCGGTAAGTACGTAATGTCACCGACCCACACCTGATTGGGTGCGGTAGGTGCAGGCTGGCCAAGCAGCAGGTTTTCGGCCACTATAGCTGCCGGGTCAGCCACCGTGGTGCGCGGGCGTTGCGGCCGGGTGCTTAGCGCACGTAAGCTGCAGCGACGCAGCCAAGTGCGCAGAGCATAGCGCCCGACTGCGTGACTTTCAGCGCGCATTTCCACCCGTAAGCGCCGGGTCCCAAGCGCTGAGCATGGTGCAAAAAGGCGGTGGCCGCGTGCTCCCAACTGGGCGTCGATCAGCCCGGCCCAGCCACTGATAATAGCCTGCTGCACTGACTTGTAGCACGCGGCAGAGCACCTGCACGGGCTCTGTGGCGGCTACCTGTTTGATAAACTGGTAACGGCTCATGACTGATGCGGTTGGGAGAAGATAGTCACGACTTTTCTTAAAATGTCGCGCTCTTGCTCTACGCGCTTGAGCTCGTCGCGCTCCGCGCTACTAGGTACGGCCTCAGCCAACGTCTGACGCTGCTAGCGGCCGAGTAAGGCGGGTGATAGGTCCTGGGCACGGGCCACATCCGTTTGTCGAGCACCAGCGGCTACTTGGCGCACACACTCGGCTTTGAAAGCGGGCGTATATTTCTTACGGGTCAGCGGCGGGCCGCTCGGAAGTGTTTTGTCGGGTATGGGCAGTGGAAGGTAAGACCTGTCACTATCTGTTTTTACTCGACCACCTCACACCAAATTCAATATGAAAGTTTAAGAATATACATAGATGTCAACATCAAAATCGGCATGTATAGAAGAGAGGAATTTTATTTGATCACTATTTAAGTGAACAGAGGGTATACTCTGTCCATTACCGAGATATACTAAAACTGCACACTTAATTTCACATTTGTATTTACTACCGATAAGTTGAAATGCATTCTGCCGAGGACGGATTAATTCAATCAGACTATCTATCTGGGCTTCGAAAATTGGTCGAGGATCACCATCCTTATATGCATTTAATAGCCAACGATTGCGCTGAGCAACACGATTCATTTTTAGATTATAGGGTTTGCCTTTTACAAAAATTTTGCTCGGCTGCAACTCTAATAAGTTAGAAATTTCCTCATGAGATATATCATCAAATTCATTAATTTCAAGATATATATCTACTCTATTAGATTTTGTAACAGTGAGATTATCCATGGTTCTGTGTTAAGATGCTCGAAAGAAGAGTACAAGAACTGGCACACAACAGGGCCAATTAATTATGGAATCATTACCATTTGCCTTAGTACACAGCATTATTTTACAACAAAAATGCTGCGTAGATTAAAAGAAAGAACTATCTGGGCTAGGGAGTTACTAGTACTCCACAGCCTAGGCATTCCCAAGTAGCAGCTGCTACTAAGATCTTATACAAAAGATAAGCAGCGGTGAGTGTACCTACAGTATTAGCAGCACTAGGAATGACTACTGATTTGTAGTCAGGCATGTACCGCTTACCAGTTCTTATGTTATAGCCAATTTCTTCACCCGGTCCATCAGAGCCCGGCTGCCCCTCTTTACGCCTTTCCCAAACATTACCGTGCTCATCTTGAAACATGTCTTTTCGCGAACCTCCATCCTTTTGAGAGTGATCCCAATCAAACTCATCCTCAAGCTGCCTAATTTGCTTATCATCTAATGGGTGCCTTGTATATCTTTCTCGATTAGGGTCCTGCTTCTTAGGCTTCCTATTATATTCTTCATCATGATCGTCATTCTCATAGTCCCTTTTATGCTTAGAGTCTTTACCTCCTTTACCCCCTTTGCCTGGTCCATCTGCATAGTAGTAAGTCTTAATATCTTTGAGTTTAACACCGCTTTTATCGAAGCTATCCATGCCGAAAAACCTATTCCCACCTAATTCATGGTCATCGTCATGAATGTTAAAGTGTGCGTTGGCTTCAAAAGCTTGCATACCATCAGGATCTATGAATCTGATAGGATTATTGTAGGCATAAGCATATGGCGACCAGCGTCGAGAGAAATCTGCTAACGGATCGACTGCATACCAACGCCCTAACTGCGCGTCATACATGCGCGCGCCATAATCCGTCCAATTTACCCCCAGTTCCTCTTGTTTCTCTTTGCTGTTAAGCTGATACTGATTTAAACTCTTAATACCTGCAGCAGCGAAGTTCAATCCCGCAAGACTTAGTCCGAAAGGATCATACTGTATCTCTTGAACTTGTAGCCCGGGATGATAGTCGAGGGTTACGTCATCAAAGTAGACGTCCACCTCGCTCTCATTGCCCACGTACGCTTCGATGTAGCCACAAGAAGGGGCGACTACGCTGAGCTTAAGCTCTTCGTAGCCCGTGCCGGCTAGGGAAGATAGTTGCCGTGTCTGGCTAGAGAGCAGAACCGAGTCCTGATTGAAGGTCAGCAGGCGCACATAACCTTTGGGTACCCCCCCGCTCACTGGAGGCAGAGTTGGCACGACGGCTAAGCCGACGCTCAAGAATGGCAGGGGGCGTAGCGGCTTACTGGCCTCGCCCGCCGGGACGGGGGGTGGGGGGCTCAGCCGCAGTTGCTGGGCCACAAAGCTCAGCAGCGAGAAGGCATAGCTGCTATTTCCTGCTACCGCTTGCGGGTAGTAGCCCGGTGCCGTCACCGTCACCGTGTCGCCTTTCTGCACCGGCAACAATTTCAAGGGCCCAATCGGCTTGCCACTGGCCGAGTTGAGCCGGGCCACAAAGCTGCCTGTACGGGCCACCAAGGCGTTCACCTGCGTACGGGTCGAGACGAGACTCTGCTGGTCCCACTGCTGCTCTTCGAGCGTAGCGCGACTAGCGGGCGTGGTCTCCAAAGTAGCCGTGTACTGCGCCTTCGTACCGAGCCGATAGGCTAGGCGTAGGTTACCCAGGTGGTCCTTGAGGGTGTACTCGCGCTGATAACTGCGCTGGCCTGAGGTGGGCGAGACGAAGCGAAGCACTCGTCCCTCGGCATGGGGGAAGAAGCGCAGCGTGTCACTCTCGTACTGGTAGCCATTGAGGTAGTCCGTTTGCACCACGGGTTTGCCCGTCTGAAACACACGCTTGGCCACCTTTTGGCCCGTGGCCGAGTAGCGAAATTCGATATAGTCCTGGTCCGTGAACTTGACCAGATCTGGCAGGTTCAGGTGATTGTAGTGCACTTGGGTAAGGCCCTTATTGCTATCCCGGATCATACTTCCGTTGGCATCGTAGCCGTACTCCACCTGCCCGGTTTGTCGGTAACTGGTTTTCTCCAGAAAGTCTCCGGCCAGCGACGTCTGCGCTCCGTTATAAGCCGTGGTGTGGGCCAGGGCGTTGCCCGTTATCGTATCGTCCACAGCCAGCAGGCGATTGCCCTGGTAGGTATAGGCCAGCTGGTCGACTCGCCCGAACTGATTGGGCAGCGTGTGAGTGGCTGAGGCGACGAGGCCGTTGCGCACTAGGCGCTGAATGTTGCCGTTGGCATCGTAGTTCATGCCCATCCCGTAGTTCTGCCGCTCGTTGCTCCATGTGCCCGCGGCTGTCTGAGCTACGTAGTCGCCGCGGGTCAGCCGGTTGGTTTTATCGTAGCCATACCCATAGGCCCGGGCCACGCCGTCAGCCTTGCTGCGCCACTGCTGGCCGCTGATGTTGCCGTTGTACTGTGGCACCTGAAAGCCGCAGTCGTAGCTCAGACGCAGGCCCCATAAGTCAGTACTGGTGCTGGCCGGCGTCATGCCCGTGACCAGATCCTCGTTGAGGCCCGTGAGCCAGCCCCGGGGGTTGTAGGTGTAGTCTACCTGCTGCTGCAGGGCTGTATTCGGGCTCAGCGTCTTGCGCACAAGCTGCCCCAATTCGTTGTAGGTATGCCTTGCCACGAGTGTGGGAGCCGCCTCCTCTTGTAGGATCTGCTGGCGCACCTCCAGCAGCCGTCCGACCGCATCATAGCTGTAGGTTTCGCCTACTCCTATACTGCTAATGTTGGTATTGGGCGCTGTGTGGATAGCATGCAATTTTTCGACTTTGCCCGTAAAGTCGAGCTGGCTGGTACGTATATCGTTGCCGCCACGGGCGTTGGTATTTTGTACCTGCACGGCCCGGCCCCGATCATCGTAGAAAGTCGTACTCGTGAGCCACTCCCCGATCGTTCCCGCAGCGACCCCCAGTACCCGCGTTTTGGTACTAGTTACCAGACCTATAACTCGGTAGTCAGGCTGGGGCGGGCTGGTAAGATAGGAGTTGCCGCCGCTGTAGTAGGGCACATCGACTTGCGCCCCTGCGTTGTCAAAGTTATAGTCATCGTAGTAGTTAACGGTGAGTACCTGGCTGGCTGAAAAGCCATCCTGATCCAGCCTGGGGCAGGACTGAGTGGTGGAGTAGTAGTGAGGTGCCGTGGTGGTGCGCTGTTCAGCCTGCTGCACCGTAGCCGCGGCACTGAGCTGGTCGGCTTGCTGCTGCAACTGATCAGCCGTGGCCGCGCGCGTGGTCAGGCCCGCCAGAATGGCCCGACCCAACGCATCGTACTTGATCCAGCTCCACTCCTGGCGCGTGCGCTGCTGCGCGTCCTGCGTGAGGATAGGCCGGTCGAGTTGGTCGTAGACGACCTGTTGCTCGCCGTCCTGGTCGGGCAGTTGCTTGGCAAGCTGCCGGCCCCGCGCATCGTAACGGTAGCGAAACAGCAGGCGGGTGACCTCCGGCGCCGTCAGGTTCCAGCTGTTGGCAGTCAGCAGGGCCGTGGCCTTGGGTGGTAGCACGGCCCGCAGGCGGGCAAAGTCATCGTAGACATAGTAGGTTGTCAGCCACGTCCCGACGGGCACGGAAGCCTCCACCAGCTTGGCCACAACTTGCCCCTGCTTGTCCTTGAAGGTGCGTACATGGCGCTGGTCCTCGTCCGTGGTTTCGCTTAGCCAGAGTTCGCCGGCGGCGTAGCTGTTCTGGTAGGTGAGCGTGGTGGCCGCATCATAGGCGGCCGTGAAACGGGCCACGGCGTCAGCGGCCGTATTGGGGCGCTCTAGCCAGTTCACGGGGTGGCTGACCCAATTCTCGCCGGGGGACGTCTGCGCCGTCACCCGGTCCAGGGGCGAGGCCTCGAACTGCTTCTCACCGTAGGCAAAGCCCGTGCGACTTACGTTGTCAAAGGTTAAGCCTGGGCCAGCCACGTTGGTGGTGCGGTAGAAGTCGTCCTGTTCCTTGAGCGCATCGGGGTGGTAGCTACCGCTGCTAGTGCCCCCACTCACGTAGGGTAGGTACTCGCGGGCTTGGCGGCCCAGCGCGTCGTAGGCCATAGGCTGCACCAGGTCGCGACCC
>CALMOO010000330.1:0-22032 GCA_937871705.1 uncultured Hymenobacter sp. | reverse complement strand
ACCCAAGGGTGACTCCTGGCGCAACACTGTCTGCACGGACCGGCCTAGCCCATCCAGGTACTCGGTCTTAACCTGCACGCCGGCCACGCCTGCCGCCGTTAAGGTCGCCGGGTCCGTAAACACTTGGCGCGCGGTGTAGGTGCGCACATAGTTGACCACATCCGTGGCCCCCGCTCGCGAAGCTGGCGCGCTGCCGCCCAACGTAGGCGTGCAGGTTACGGGCAAGTTCACCGTAGGGGCTGGCACGCTGGGCAGGACCGTCACGGTGAGCCGCCCCTGGGCCGTGGCCCCGCAGGCAGTCGTAGCCTGCGCAACGTAGGCCGTGGTGCTAGCCGGGGTCGCCGTGAGGCTGGCCCCCGTCGCGGCGCTCAAGCCCGCGGTCGGCGTCCAGCGCAGAGTAAGCGCTGGGTCCGTGTTCACTCCGGTGAGTGGAGCTGTGGACGGGACCCAGGCGGGCCCATTGCCATTCGGACCGGGTGGGTTGCCGCCGCCCTTTAAAAAGCCATCATTATAGTTGCTGGTCAGATCACGGGCTACCCGTCCGGTCCCTTCGTCGAAGCGCCAATTCCCAATGAGCGTAGGGGGCGCGGAGGTTACTACGTTGTTTTTCGTCGCCAGAATATCGGCCCCGGAGCGAGCAACATTCCACACGCGCACTTCATCGATACTTCCTTGATAGGTTCCCCCACCTAAGTTGGGGGATGGGTGCACGTAACTTTTACTGACCACGTTGCCGTTGCCATCGTGTACTTGCACGGTGGCCTGCATAACGAGTTGGCCGTTCACGTAGAGGCTGGGCTGGCGGTTGGTATAAACCACGGCCACGTGAGTCCAGCTGGTGAGCGGCGTGGGCGACTGCCACACGAGAACGGCCGGGTAGTAATCACCGCTCAGCTCATAGACGCTGATGCCGTTGGTGCCCACCGATAGGCCCGTCGTGGCGTGATCATCTCCATAGTACAAGGCGCCATGAACCGGGTTAAACGCCCAACGCTGCCCGCCTGAAAGGCCCGCATACTGGGTCATTACTGGATCTATCTTGTGGGTAGTGGTAGGTAGGACCCAGGCTTCAAAGGTAAAGTTGTTGACCGTGGCGTAGCCCTTCGACACGACCCGCGGATCCCCATCCCGGTTGGTAATCTCTAGGTTATCATCTAGCCCATCGAAGGTGAGCATTGTGCCCGCCACGCTGGGTGTAGCCTGCACAGCGGTGGAGCCCCCCTGCGCAACGGTAACGTCCCCGGAGGTGGCAACGCGCAGCGGTGGACACAATGAGAGCGGAGTTGGGGTAGCGCGGCACTGACTTACTTGAAGTACTTCCTGGTCGGTAAGCGCCCGATTGTAGAGGCGTAAGTCATCCAGCAGGCCTAAAAAGGCGAGCGAGGTGGAGGCTACGGCACCCGCTTTGAAGCCGTTCCAGGGCTGGGGCAGGCTCATGCCGGCCTTGGTCGCCACTACTTGGCCATTGCGGTAAAGCTGGCCCGTGCCCGTACTGCCGTTGGGAGTAAAGGTGAAAGCGAAGTGTTGCCACGTATTGAGCGACAACGACCCTGGGGCTACGGTAAGCTGCGTGTAACTATCCGTGCCGACGTGCAGAGCACCCGTGGCATCAGCATAGAACAGAAACCCGCCCCAGCCGCCGCCTGCATAGGGCATCAGGGCCGAGAGAGCTTGCCCATAACTGGCGTATTGACTCGGGTTTACCCACCACGATACGGTGAAACTGCCTGGCTGCCAGTACCAGGGCACAAACAGGCTGCCGCCACTAGGCAAGCTCAAAGCCCCGCGATTGACGCCGCCCGTGGGCTGCCAACTAGCACTGGTCGCGGACAGGTCGCCCTTATAGCCTTGTCCCGAAGCATCTATGGCGCCTGTTCCCGTACTTTCATCAAAGGGCAGCCAGACCTGAAGGCCAGTGTTCAGAGAGGGGGTACAACCCATTTGAGCCCGACTTGAGGTTGGCCAGAGTCCGGCTAATAAGCTACATAGGACTAGCAAGCAACGTAATGAATGCTTCATAAAAAGACCGCAAGAACAAGCCAGCCGAACACCTTGTGGCAGGAGCTGCCCTAGTGCGACTAGTATAAAGACAATAGAGAAAAGTCGTGCGAGCAAGCACGCGTAAACTCGCGTTATGCCAGTGACTGGTTAGAGCCCGTAGTGGTATTCTAGCTGAGTAAGAATGCGGCCCTGTTCATTGCGTGTGCGCACTAGCCGGCCCAACGCGTCATATTCGTAAGTTAAGCTGCGACCCGAAGGGTCGGTCTGCGACGTGACGCCGACCAATGGTTGATGGCTATAAGTTGATAGCAAAGCCTTAGCTAAAGAGGACTGGCCGCGTAGGGTCGTCAGATTTCCTCCGGCATTGTTATAAGCTGCATTCAAGGTGGCATACCTTACCCCAATCGCTTTGGCAACGGGCAGCGTATTGGTATACCCCCACACGTAAGAGGTCACAATACCTGTTTTAGGCGTTATCTCAACCAAATTGCCATTATCGAAAGTAAGTGTTACTTCTGGGGTAGCCGCATAGCGTGAATCGAGGCTGACGCTGTTGCCACTGACCGTAGCAGGCGCAAACACGGTGGCAGGACTTGTCAGGAAAAGCGAAAACAACCTAGCTGGGTACATAGTGGCCGGTTGGGTAAGGCCGGGACTAAAAGCCGTATAAGAGGCGCCTAGCAGGTGGTCATTCTTCCATTGACTGCTTTCAACCAAGGTATTTGTGTAATTGTCCTGCAGTTGCAGAAGGGGCAATAAGCTGCCATCAGCATTGTACTTAGCGTTAGTGTGCGCCGCTTGGAAATTATTGGTACTATTAGTAAAATTGTTTCGGCGGTAGGTAATATAGTCTTTTCGAGCATTAGCCCGGCAAAGAAGATTATCCCGATACAGCCTTCGTTTGCAGTCGTACGTGGTGCAGGTACCTAATTGTGAATAATACGTTGCATCACAGCTGGAGCAAGCAGTATTGTACGAACCGGTACCGTCGGCAATGTTATCGCAGGCTGCGATTCTGAAATCAAAAATGTATTTATTCTTTGTATCAATTACCTCACCCGCAGAACGAATCTCGGTCTGCTGAGTCAATTGACGGTGATAAGGACTATCGTACTTATCTATTTTAGTAACCTGGATGCTTTCCCCTGTAGCTGATAAGGTAGTTTCAATCACTTGACTCTGGTTTTCCCAATACGCTTTTCTGTTATAGAACGCACCAAGCATCGCACTACCTACATACCTAACCAGATAGCAGGGGGTAGTCACTTTACTACTATCGTAGCGGTAGGTATACTGGCTGTCCTTTAACAGATGTCCTGCTTGGTCAAAAATTCGCTCGTACTTTAATTGACCCCGACTAAAGTCGAACGGCAGTGGAACAGCTGGAAGACTAGGTAAAGCCGGGTCACATAAGGTAGGATCTATAACTCGGTAGCATACATCATTATAGCTTTTCCAATAGTCAGCTCCATAGTAGTAATACTCCGCCCGGCCATTGCCTGATTTAGTCACCGTCACTTGATCATAGCCTAAGTGATTGCCCTGCGTCGTGGACATGGGTACTATACCGCAGGGTGATTTTAGATATAATTGTCCGTTCCCAATTTCGGGTCCCATACATCCATGAACATTCGGGTTGTAGGTGGAGGTATTGCCGGGAAAGCCATAAGTGGCGACAATACTATTACGAATGACTTGCACGTACCGAGGGCGACTGTATAGCGTACCAGTTGAGCGACCATTTGCTTGGTAGGCATACGCCGTTACCATGCCAGTGGCTGTTGCACTCTCCTTCGCTGTAATGGTTTTTATACGTATCCCTCCGGCTAGCACATTTTGTTGAACGTCCTGAGAGACGTATTCATCAACCTGAATATATACGCTTTCAACTGATCCTGAATAGGGAGTATCCGCAGTGAGGCTATAGGACCGGACTCCTGGCGTTGGCTGTACTATCACTTCGTCAACAAGTTTATTGCTTGCTTTGTATACAGCTAGACTAACATAAGGGCCGGCGAATGCGCCCTTTCCTGGGTATGAGCTACTAGAGTTGCCCTGATAAGTCAACCTAAAGCGATAAGGGTTACCCGAGAAAGGGATACTAAGGGTTTGGGATAGAGAGCTACAATAAGCACCTGCACACGCCGTGGCTACAGGTTGATACTGGTATTTTTTATAATTGACCCACACGTCATTTGGCTCATACTCAAAAACCGCGCTACCACCAGTAGGGTAAGTGATTTGCGTGAGCATTCCATTCTCCATCGCTGGCCAAGCTGCGTCCCGATCCGCCCCAGCATACGTGGTAATAGTGTGATTACTATTGGTCGAGTAAGTTGGAATTAATGTATTGTATGTATTATTAATTTCTTTACCATTATAAAAACCCCAGTGGTCCTGCGCAAAAGATAACCGGCGGGGCAGAAAGTTACTATAATAGGCAAATACCCAAGGATTGTTAGAAAGGGTGCCATCACAGGATTTCTCCTGTACACTTTCTAGCTTTAGTCGTCTTTTATCTGTGTCTATACTAGTACCATTAGGCGTTTTAATTCCAGGAGCTAAAAGAGAAGTGTTATCTTGGAAATAACTATAGGAAAAAGCAAATTGCTTACAAATACCCGTTCCAGATATCTTTATATTATCTAAGGAGGTAGATTCTGTATTTAGAGATTCGTCTAACCCACTGTATATGTACCTACTCAAATCTGTTCGTATGGCACCAGCATTAAAGGAGATAGTTCCATTAGAAAAGGTAATTTGAGATAGTCGAACACCATCAATATAATTTTTACCTAGCCTGTATTCCCGTGAATCGTAAGCAGAAGGATTATTGGGGTCTGGCGCAAGGTCACTTTGAAGAGGGAATGTCAACAGGGTGTAGTAACTATATTTTTCAGATTGATAAGTAAAATTAATTGTGTGAATCCCGTCAGCAGCTACGATTTTGCTTAAGTAGTAACTAGAGAAAACATTTTCAGTAATGTTAGTATTACCTTCCGAAATAGGAATGGTCATCTCTACAGGCCCTATTCCTGTATTGTCAGTAATGCCAAAATAATATTTATCGCCAGTTGGTGCAGTGATAATGAAACCTTGAATATTAGCGCTTCGATTCGTATAAGAGCTGCTCTGTTCTACAGGGTAATAGTATTCTATCTTTAGATCCCCCCCATCTACTAAGATTGGTGTTCGATCATCGCTAAAATAAAATTTGCCAGTATATCCGTTAAAATTAAAGAAAAACAGGTCGGGCTCCCCGTCATAGAGAGAATTAGCAAAGCCGTAATCGTAAGACAATGCCTGCCCAGTTCCTTGGTCGACTCCCCCACCGGTAGTCCAATAGTTCGCATACCCGTAATCACTAAAATACCCATACTTAGCGTTGCTTGTGCTTCTCTCATCAGGAGCTCCCATCACGGTACGCGTAATCACACCCCCTGCTTGGAGAGACCAGCCAGCACCTACCCAACTGGCTGGCTCTTGCACTTTGATGCCCCCCGCCTGATAACTCAGACTAATAGGCATTGTCAATGGGCCCTCTTTAATGGTATAAATTGGGATATTTATCTGCGGCATCCCGGTATGGTAGTTTACAGGGATATCCGCATACTTACCAAGGGAAGCAGCGTTAGGCGAAGCGATGGAAACTTGACTGTAACGATTCGTAACCGCAGGATTTTGTTGCGCTTTTAACGAAAAGCTTATTGCTATTAGCAATAAGAATAAAAATTTGTTTTTTGGGTAAAATATTTTTTTCATACTAATGTTGTCTAGGTTTAATTCCAGAATCACATTTTAGGTATATCCCTGCTTCGGAAGATAGTTTTATACAGTAAAGTGGCCTTTATATAAACTATAGTATTAACATTAAAGGAGGTAATAAAGCGTAGTAAATACGTACGGTATACAACAAATCAGTCTCTTTTTTAATTATAAGCCACTCAAGCTGTCGGGTAGATAGCGAAGATTAGAGACAGGAATGCCTTACTACCATATTTATGTTCACCTAAGGCAGTTAGCTATAATTTAAGTGAAAGTTCATCCCTTACAAAAGCGCTCTAAGTGGCACATAGTCTTAGCAAGCTCAAACTTTTTTATATAGCATCAGCAATAGATCAATTTAGCAGCAATGTATATGCTTTAATTAAGCATTTACATTGCTGGCCTAAACAGATCAGTAGTGAGCTTTAATGCTTGTTACTCGTGATTATATCCAGACATGCTGATTATAATAAATCTTAGTTGAAGGCAATAACACTGGCCGCCACATTACAGGTTGCCCTAGCAAACCAGTGGTCTAATCTTGATACTAGCAATAAATAAGCTGTTAATTAAATTGCAGATTTAGAATAGTATGCTTACAACTTAGAAGCTCGAACTCGTAAGATGAGCAGTAAAGGTATAGGCAAAATATATATTTAAAAATATAAATGTTTATTATTAAAACTGTATTATTCCACTTATGCCTACTATGTTATGATATATTTTCGCATTAATTATTAAAACATTGCTTAGACAGCATTTTATGTTAACAATAAGTTGAGTTGGTCGAGTAGAAGAGGAAAGTTTGAACCGCTAACCAGCGTCACCAAGGCGTACCTTGTTGAGTAATGCTAGCGGTTTAGGGCATTTAAGCCGTGCTGACCTGTTTGCTGGCTTAAAAGTGGGCTCCGAAAGTCGATGTCCGCTTGGGGTTTGAGCTAGCCTTTCTGAGTCAGGTAGCTGGAGAAGGGTGGATGCATGCGCAAAGTAGTTTTGGGTCTCCTACACCGCCCCTAGGTCCAGACAACACCCCTTACTTCAGAACTAGTGGGCACGACGAATACACCCAAACCAAGCGCATCCTGGAGAAATTCGACTTGGCGCTGCAGCAACCTGGAGCCGAGCTGAGGGTGTAGTGCGCACGCGCTCTTTGCGACCAACATCAGGCAGGGCCTGGGAAGAAGTCGGGCGGGCGAATGGGATAGTATTTCGAGCCATTCGGCCTGCGTCTACAATGGTGTAGGTAGCGGCTCTCATTGACCCACGCCTACTCGTGGAAATTAAAGCCACCGCTATTATCACCTAGTAGTGCGCAAGGACAACGGCTAAGCTACGTCCGCGTCTCACCTATAGACAACGGTTAGCCCGACAAGTAGCAACCCCGCAAGCTGTACGCTTGAGCGAAGCACATCCGCATCTCAGACCCTCCCAAAACAGACCGTGTCTGTTGCAGAACTCTGCGCTACTTCGGGGGCAGCTACCTGGGGAGCTTTTACAGCGCTAGCCAGCGGCCGAAAAGCACCCAAAAGGCTTCCTGCAGCAGCAGCTGGTGGTCTGCCTGGCAGGCCAGGGCCACGCTTCGCACCCGGTTGGATTGATACTTGAGGAGCTTCTTAAGATTATAAGCAACTGCACTAAGCACCATCGCTTTCTGCGCGGCTGCTTGCCCTTTGGTAGTGACCCGGCGCAGGCCGTAATGGTGGAGTAGATTGCCAAAGACGGGTTCCACCGTGCCTTGGCGCACGCGTCTTCTGCGCTGGCCCGCCCGACTCTGCTGGCGCTGCCAGGCGCGTAAGTAAGCGGCATCATAGGGCGAGCGCACCAGCTTTTTTTGGGTGGCCGAGGGCACACAGGTAGGCTTGCGCGGGCAGCTCTGGCAGTCGCGATACTCGGCCCGATAGTTCTTGAGCCAGGTGCCGTCTAAGTTCGTGCAATAGTTGCGAAAGGGCAGCAGCTTGCCCGCCGGGCAGCGATACGCATTCTTATCTGACTCATAAGCAAAGCCTTCGAGGACGGGCTTGTACTTGCCAAAAACCGGAATCCAGGGCGTGATGCCGCGTTGTTCGAGGAAAGCGTAGTTGAAGCCGTTCGAGTAGCCCGCATCGGCCAGCACCTCGCGCAGCGGTACTTGCTGCTGGGTCAGGCGCGTCTGCAGCTGCGCTACCAGGCGGGGCAAGTGAACGCTATCGCGGCTATCGGCCAAGTCGGCCTGCACGTGACTAATCAGGCCGCTGGTCGTATCCACGGCTAGACTGCAGAGATAGTTCAGCGCCCGCGCCTTGCCGGGTTTGACCGAGATACGCGCGTCCGGGTCACTGCCACTGGTGTGGGTCTTGTTGCTCAAGAGCTGGGCTTTGGCATGCTGGGCACCTAAGCCGCCGACTGCTCGGTGCTGCTTGGCTTGGCGCGTGGCTACGCGTCGCAACTCATGCGCCTGCGTGGCCGGCGCTGCTGCGGGTAGCGGCGCAGCCGCCTGGCGCTCGTCCACAACCTGTAGGGCGGGCGTGGACTGCTTGGGGCGCAGACTGTCGAGCGAGGCATTGGCCTTGACGGGGGCAGAATCGATCGCCTACGTCTCGCCTACCACGAGCCCGGTGACCAGGCACTGGGCAAAGACCTGGTCAAAGAGATGCTCGAAGACGGCCGCTGGATGGAGCTGCCGCGTGCGGCTAATCGTGGAGTGCCACGGCAAGTCTTCGTCCACTTCGTAGCCCAGAAAATAGAGAATGTCCAGGCGCAGGGCGCAGTGCTCTACTAAGCGCCGGTCACTGACGATATTCTCCAGGCGGCCCACGAGCACGAGTTTGAAGAACACGACGGGGTCGAGCGAGGGCTGACCGGTGTGGCTGTAGAGCGGTTGGGTCTGCTCATAGAGGAAGTCCCAGTCGAGCAACTCGGCGAGCCGACGGTAGAGATTGTGCTTGGGGATGCGCTCGGACAAGCGAAAGCGCAGCACGACTTTATCGACGAAGTGGTGGTGACCTTGCATCAGCGTGGGAAGAGTAACTGCTGGAAGGAATGTTCAGGAAAACGAAGGTTTCACCGAACAAACCGCACTTACTACCTCTGAATGCGGGATTTTAGCGTGCGAAGCCACTTTTGGCTATTACTCGCTTAACTTCTGTACCAAACTTTTAGCCGAGGCCAAAGTTGCTTGCATAGCGTGCATGTGAACGCAGTGGGAATTCTAAGCGTAGAGGCAGGCTAATTGGTGTGCTACTAGCTAGAAGTCACTAGCAGCCTTGCTAGTGGAATTCATCGCCGTTGTTAAGCGGGCTATCAAATCCTGCACATCCTCGTCGGCATGGCGTTTAATAGCGGTCCAAGCCATGGGAAGCATCTGCATGGTGCCACAAGCGGGCGTTTCATTTTCAAAGGCCCCACCTGAGCCAGGGTTGGAGTTAATTCCCGGGGTTAAGCTCGTTGACCGCGTAGGGGTAGTCTCTTCCCGCAGGTTGGTCAGCACGTATTTATATCGGCCATCTTTGCAATAGATGGTGAGACTATGCGTGACGGTACCAACGACCTGTGATAGAAAGGTGCGGGCCTGAGTTTCCCCGTTGACGGT
Source organism: uncultured Hymenobacter sp. (assembly GCA_937871705.1). Classification (GTDB taxonomy): domain Bacteria; phylum Bacteroidota; class Bacteroidia; order Cytophagales; family Hymenobacteraceae; genus Hymenobacter. The sequence goes on along the minus strand of CALMOO010000330.1, from coordinate 12,698 downwards.
TAGTTGGCTCTTGTCAGTAGCCTCCTGCAATTGTTTGGAGGAAGCCACGTGATACGTGGCCGTGCCGGCTACCCAGTTGGTAGCCCGAGTATAGAGTTGCTCTTGGGTAGCACCAGGCACTTCAATTACCCCGGAATAGGTAACTAAATGCGAATCGGGGTCGATGGGAAGTTTAAGGTCTGACTTGTGCTTCACCTTCTTGCCCGAAGGCTCGGCCGTAGGAGCAGATTGGGCAGCCGCAATAGCAGAGGATGTCAGCAGGGCAAATACGAGCAAAGAATACTTCATTGGCAGCGGTTGGGTAAGGCGGGTATAGCGGGCGCGCAGCAGGCTGAGCAAGGTTAGCGGTTCAGATAGGTTTGCACGTCTGCTACTAGGAAGCCAACGGCCAGCACGGCGTTGCGCAGGCGGGTTTCGGTGCAGCGAAAGGTGTGGCACCAGTAGTTGATTTCGTTACTGGATTTGATATTGATGCGCGTGGCGTCGGCGGGAGTAGTGGGAAGCACGGGAAATACTGGCAGGATTATTAGGGCGAGTGATGCTGGCGCGCCGCAGGGTGTTACCTCTAGCTCGCGCAGAGCAAAGATGCCCCCGCTTGCCTAAATAACCTACCCAGCTTCGCAATCAATAACGTTGTCCTCAAAATCCCGATTGTCGCGAACAGTTAAGGCCTCTACCCCTTTTTGCCACTTCAATACTAATTTCTTTACACTCGATTAGCAGTTGCGACAAAGGCGCGCAATGTGGCTTGCCAAGCTTTGACGCCGAGGCCCGATTGCCTCTGGAGCGTGGTGCTTACTCGATAATAGCGCGATTGCTTACAATCTCCAGAAGCTGCTTAAGCACCAGCCTAAACGGGCAATAAGCCTAGCCGTAGCCCTGCAACCAGCCTCGCTACGGCTGGTTAATCGTCTTTTCAAGCACTGTCTAAGCGAGAATTACTTCTCTTTTGAGTACTCGCTTAATTGAGCGGCATCTGAAGCTGAGTTCTGCAACAGACGCGTACGTTTAATAAACGTTAAAATATTGCTTGTCAGTACCTTATTGTTCATCATATAAAGTAATTTTAGCGCAGTTAGCGCTACCGGTTCGCGCCATCTAACAAGGGCCTGCGCACAATGCCGTGAACTAAGCAGTTAGCCCCATCTTATAAGTATCTAAAGCTATAGTATTTGCTTATTACACTCCCTACTAGTTGTTGAGGTTGGCTTGCGGTAAGCCGTCTCCTACCTAACTTTCGGTATGTCCACACTGCCCCACTTGATGCTTCAGCCCCGCTCGAGGCGTTCGCAGCAGCGTCGACGCCGGTGGCGCGTACCTGCTACACTAAGCATTTATCCAGTCTAGGAAGTAGCTGTGTTCGTTTTCCAATTTTTCAACTAGTACCGATACGGCAGGCTTATAAAAGCTTTCCTTTGCAGCATCTCTGTCAGCCTTGTGAAGCTTCAAAAAGCGCCTCCTGCTTGTTGAGGTCCTACTTTTTCCAGAAACGTGCCCGCGGTCCGGGGCAGTACGAAACGACCGCGTACGCCGAAGCGCCCGCAGCCGTTTCGTCTGGCTAAGGGCAAAAAACGGCGGCTGAGTAGCTACTGCCCACCTGTTCCCGAGGCGCTCCTTCCGGGCAAAATTAAAAAAAGCCTGTCCACTTGGGACAGGCTTCCCTGACTAGGTACGGCTAGGAAGTCGGGTTAGGCCCCTACCTCCGCTACTTTACTGCGACCCGATTTGGCGCGTGGCATCCCATCCTTCTTCCGGCCATAAGGGGCGTCGGGATCCACCTCCGTCGGGGCAATAGACGCGGCGGTTAGCCGCCCTTTCTTCGCGGGAGTAGGACTATCTAATAGGGCGTAGACATTGGCTACTTCCTTGTGAATATTACTCAGTAAGTTTTCAATTCGCGTCAAGCCTTTACGAATATCTTTCTCGTTTTCGGCGGCAATACTTGCTTGCTGAAGCAAGGCTTGCAGTTCATTGATGTTAATGGCCATAATACCTATGGAATGGAAATGAAAGAATCAATTACAATGCAATTATACAAGTTACGTAGTAGTCGAATTCGTTCACGTAAAAAGAATACAAGTTGTTATTCTTTTTGCAGTAGAAAATAGGAATAAGTATACAGGTCCAGCACTTAGTTTCAGCAATAAGGTAAGTGTCTAGCTAATTCGTTTTGGGAATTCCTTTGTTAGCAAACATTGCTTGTGCAAGTAGCAACATTCTTTTCTTATTACTGTGTTTGCTTTACGCATCCAAGGAATGTTTAAGTAGCTGAATTGGGAAACCCTCACGTAATTGTCCAGCATAAGGATGTAACTGAACCCTGCTTTCGATATTGCAAGTATTCCTAGTTGCGAAGAACCTTTTCTACTGCTAGAATGATAACGCCTTTTGTTCTTCGACTATGCTGGAGTAGCAGGTTGCTTTACGCTCTTTCGGGGTAAGCGAAAGAAGAGCCGACAATTCCTAAAATGCTAGATGCGTAATCGGGGTAAGAGGCCCTTTAGGCCCAAGGGGTGAAACGATTTGCCGTGTCGCGTGCGATAGCCGGATTGGTTGGGTTGCACGGCAATTGCGCGAAAAGTGGCACCGGTAGCCCGCAACAGGCCCACCCATTGCGCGGCCGGCCGATTATTCAAATTCGCTTGCGCATTTTGCGGCATCGACACGCGCCGTTCGTTTTTCTTGCCACTCTCACTCAGCAAAACCTTTTTTCAACTTAGCACCGATAAGTAAGCCGCTTCTTATCGGTACTAAGTAGAATGAATGGTGAAGCAGCTTTAGGAGGAGTTGCTCTCCGAGTTGCTCGCTACTCCTATATTATATAGGTGTGCTGACGAGCTCCTCATACCAACTGAGTGCTAAGTACTATAATTGCACTTTTTAAGAAAACTGTATAACTTTTGTAATAATATTGTATAAAAGTAATTTTAATTGACTTTTACAGTAATTACCCTTGATAAACCTTACTTATCGAGGGTAATTTACTCGTACTTTTGAGTGTTCTTCCTCGCTGTTCTTTTCGGCTAGCCTCCGGTTCATAGGCAGTCTTTGCATGAAAACGCTCCCCAGTCTTGCCACCTCTCAGGCCATCGGTCCGGCCCGCCACATTGACGACTACGCTGAAGCCGGGGCGCGCTACGTTAATACCGGACAGCAAGGAGCGGCCAATACCCAACGTGCCTATGCCGGCGACTGGCGTCGCTTCACCACCTGGTGTCGCGAGCACGGACGCGAATCGTTGCCCGCCGACGTGCTGACCATGGCCGCCTTTGTGACCTCGCTCGCCGAGGCTGGTAAAAAGGTGGCTACCATTCAGCGCCACTGTGCCTCCGTGAGCAAGGCCCACCAACTAGCCGGCTTTCCCACGCCCACGGATGACCGGCAGTTCAAGACCCTGCTCGAAGGCATCAGCCGCGAGAAAGGCGTCAAGCAAAAGCAAGCGCCCGCCTTTACGCTGGCCTACTTCAAGCGGGTAGTGCAAGGCATTGATACCGAGCGGCCGGATGGCGTGCGCGACCGCGCACTGCTGCTGCTCGGGCTGGCGGGGGCGTTTCGGCGCGATGAACTGGCTAGCCTCGACCTCGCGCACCTGCGCTTCGACGATGATGGGCTGGTGGTAGAACTACCCAAAAGTAAAACCAACCAGAAAGGAGAAGCGGAAGAGAAAGCCATCTTCTTCGCCCCCGACCGGCGGAGCTGTCCGGTACGGGCAGTGAAGGACTGGCTGGAGCTGCTTCACCAACACGGGCGCACTAGTGGGCCCTTATTCCTTTCCTTCCACAAGGGGCAGCGGCTGAGTCGACGCCGGCTAAGCACCTTTAGTCTGAACGAGATTGTGCAACTGCGGCTGGGGGCGCCCTACACAGCGCACTCGCTGCGGGCTTCGTTCGTAACCATTGCCAAGCTCAACGGGGCCGACGATGCCGAGGTCATGAACCAGACCAAACATAAGACGACGGACATGATTCGGCGTTACACCCGCCTCGATAACATTCGCCAGCACAACGCCGCCCAAAAGCTCGGCTTATGAGGCAAATTCGATGGGACCATATAATTAAGGAGTGATTAGGGTAAAAAATAAGGTCAGATAGGTAATCAGACCGCTTCCTTAGCGCTGCCTACCAGAGTTGAGTGAAAGCTGGCACCTCACCGACCAGACAGATTTTTCTTTCATGCTAACTGGTACGCTTACCAGGTGAACGTACAGTAGGGAGCGTCATTCGTCAATGCGACGACGCTCCCTAGCTTTGTCGCTTGCCAAGTAGGCTTCGAGCAGCCTCAATAATTCGTCTCTTGGGCCATCAGCCCGCGTAGATAGCCCGCGTCCGCCGCGCTCGGGGTGCCCGGACGCATGAGCAGCAACAAGCGCCAGTCGGCTAGGGCTGCCCGGCGGATGGGCGCCACCTGACTCGTGTAAAAGTCGCTTTCCACCCAACGGCGAAAGACGCTGAGGTTCCGGTATTCGACCAGGGCGACGGCGTCCCACTGCTCGCCGGGTAGGCCGGCTAGTTGCGCCTGGGCTGCGCCCTGAAAGACGATGGTGAACTCGGCCGGGTCGTTGTACTGCAGAAAGGCTTCGATGTACGCCTGAAAAGCCTGCTGGCCGGTACGGGGTGGCTGGCTGGTGGGGTCGTCGTAGGCGGCTTGGTCGCGGTAACGCAGCAAATTGAGCATCACCACGGGCTGCTCGGCGGGCAAGGACGCGGCGGCGGCTACTACCGCGTCAAGGCGTAGGTTGGGAGGGGTGTCCAGCATGGCAGGAAGTAGGTTGAAGAGTACTCATAAAAGGAGACCGCAAAGCACGCCTCCCGCCTCCTGCCCCTACTTAAACTACTTTAAGAACGCGCCGGCGGCGTGTGCTTGCGGCGCAACATGCTCAAAAATTCGGGCGTGATCCCCAGGTAAGCGGCAATATGCTTTCGTGCCACGCGGTGGAGCAGGCGGGGATACTGCCGATGGAAGCGGATAAAGCGCGCCTCGGCCGTCAGGCGCAGCATCGCCCCCAGCCGGCGCTCAAGCAACTGGTAGCCCTTTTGGGAAAGTAGTCGAAAGAAGCGCTCAAACTTAGGCACTTGGGTACACAGCTGCTCCAAGTCGGGCAGGCTGAGCGAGAGCAGGCTCGTCGCTTCCAAGGCTTGCAGGGCCAGCGTAGCCCGGCCGCCCTCGAAAAAGCTGGCCGAGTCGGTGCACCACCAGCCTTCGGTCGAGAAGGCCAGGTTGTGCTCGCGCCCCTGGGCATCGGTGGTATAGGTGCGCACGCAGCCGCTCACGACGAACCAGAGGCAGGTAGCGCGCCCGCCCGCAACTAGCAAGTGGCCGCCGCTCGCTACCTGTTGCGGGCCTAGCAGGTGGGTGAAGCGGGTGGCCTCCTCGGGCGTTAGGGTGATGTCGCGGGCTACATTGGCGAGTATTTGCTGGTACATAGGGGGCGTGACGGGTAAGACGGCTCTACGAACGAGTTCCAGCCGCTAATAACCGGCACCCTAGCCATATAGGTACCACTGAGGTGGTCTAGCTGAGCCAGACAGCGTTGGGCTAATCTTTCATCTAGCTAGAAAAGGTGTTCTTGCCCAAGCGGTTGCGGTGCTGTACTCAGGAAGGAGTTCTAGTTTGTCCTACCACGTGCGCCTCTAGCACGTCTTGTTCTTCCGTGGTATGCCGCATACGGTCATCACTGGGGGGCGCAACAGAATTGGCGCAGGTGTTGGACGCGTGCGGCCAGTTGGGCTTCTCAAACCAGTCATTTTGGACTTCTGAATCTAGTGGACCTGTATTCTTTCGCGGGAACTTTGTAGGGTACAACCCCCCCTACCATGGCAACTTCAGAACTGATTTTAGTGACGGGCGGCACCGGCGCGGTGGGCAGCTACTGCGTCCTACAACTCCTGCAAAAGGGTTACGCGGTCAGAACGACGGTGCGCAACCTGAGCAAAAAAGCAGCTGTACTGGCCATGCTGCACCGCGGCGGGATAGCTTCCCCGGCGAACCTGTCTTTTGTGGAAGCTGACCTGGGCAGCGATGCCAATTGGGACAAAGCCTTGCAAGGCTGCACCTATTTACTGCACGTGGCCTCGCCTACGACCATTGAATCAGCGGACGAAAACGATATGATACGCCCCGCCGTGGACGGGGTGCTGCGCGTGCTCAAAGCCGCCAGGCAGGCCGGCGTAAAGCGGGTGGTCTTAACGTCGAGCTTTGGGGCGCTGGGCTTTAGTAACCACGACCGGAACTCGGTCACCACGGAAGCCAACTGGACCGACCCGAATGAAAAAGGCTTGTCGGCGTACGAAAAATCAAAAGTGCTGGCCGAGCGCGCCGCCTGGGAGTTTATCAAAAACGAGGGCGGTCAGCTAGAATTGGCGGTCATCAACCCAGTGGCTATTTTTGGGCCGTTGCTGGGGCGCAGCGCCTCGCCTAGTTTCGGGCTGCTTAAGTCGCTGCTCAGCGGCTCGATGAAGGCGGTGCCGAATATCGTATTGAATACCATCGATATCCGTGACGTGGCCGATTTGCATATCCGCGCCATGCTAACCCCCGCGGCCGCTGGCCACCGCTTTATCGCCAGCACTGACGGCGAAATCTCCCTGCCCGAAATTGCGCACTTGCTCAAAAGCAACTTATCGGCTATTTCCGGTAAAGTTTCGTTGAGAAAGCTTCCCGACTTTGCCGTGCGCCTAGGTGCTTTATTTAATACCCAAGCTAAGCGCGGGGCCTTATTTATCAAGGTGAACCGCCGGGTGAGCACGGCCAATGCGAAGAACATCCTGGGCTGGATCCCAATAGGAACGAAAGAGGACGCGGTGCTAGCCTCGGCCCAAAGCATGCAGGAATTTAATATGATATGATGGAGGCACCCAACGCCCAACCCTGTTTAAGCGGGACGGCAATCCTGCTGGAGCAGTTCATTCCGGACCACATTTTTCTGTATGTGACCCAGGGGCTCATTGAATGCTACGACGGCCGCAAACGCTACACGCTCAAACAGGGCGACTATTGCCTGGTGCGCAAAAACCGCCTCGCCAAATATTATAGCCAAGAAGCGGTAGCCTTTGAACGGCTGTTTTTTTGCTTTGACGAGGTCTTTTTACGATCCTTTCAGCAAAAGCATCAGTTAGTGAAATCAGCTTTTAACCAAGCCGACACTGTCATTGAGCTTACGCCAACTGACTTGGTCCCCACCTTTATCCATTCCTTACAACCTTATACCGACCCTGCCGGGAAACTAAGCGCCGCCTTTGAGGACGTGAAGTATGAGGAGCTACTAATCATTCTCTTGCAGAACCAACCCGAGCTAGCGGGGCTGTTTTTTGATTATACCAAGCCGGGAAAAATAAACTTGGAGGAGTTCATGAACCGCAACTACAAATTCAATGTGAGTAGTGAGCGGTTTGCGTATTTAACGGGGCGCAGCTTATCGGCCTTCAAGCGGGATTTCAAGAGTATTTTTAACGACACGCCGAATCACTGGTTGGTAAAGCGGCGATTGGAAGAGGCCTTCGTGCTGATTGAAAAACAGCATAAAAGATCGTCCGAGATTTATCTCGACCTGGGCTTTGAAGACCTCTCGCATTTCTCCCTAGCTTTCAAAAAGCAGTTTGGGCTGCGGCCAACCGAGTTGGCCGAACAACGAACGAAGCAGGCGTAACCACCAGTTAAGAACGGCCGAAACGCCGAGTTGATAGCCCTATGCCTTTTCTTAAAACCCTTGGGAAGGGCGCGGCAGTGTCCGTGGTAGCAGTACTATCGGCCGGCACGGTTTTCCTAAACACCAGCCCCCAACTCGGCGGCTTGCCGACGGCAGCCCAGCAGCTTGCCTACCAACGGACGGGGCACGTGCTAGACGGCAAGTTTGTGAATCTGCAACCCACGGAGTTGCACACCGGCGGCGGTGGTCTGGGGGCTATTCTTTGGCGAAAGCTAACGGAGAAAACTCCTAACAAAATCCCGGCGGTGGCGCTGCCGATGCAACTCTTGGATTCGCTCGCCCTCACGCGCCTCCCTGCCGAGCAGGTGCGCGTTACGTGGCTCGGGCATTCGGCTAGTTTGCTGGAGCTGGCCGGCCAGAAACTCTTACTCGACCCCATGCTCAGTGTCGAGATGGGGCCCGTGAGCTGGGCCACGCCGAAGCGTTACAACCAGCAACTGGTCGTCCGCCCCGAGCAACTGCCGGCCTTGGATGGGGTGCTCATCTCGCACGACCACTACGACCACCTCGACTATGAGACGATTCGTCGGCTACGCCAGAAGGTGAAGTGTTTTTACGTGCCGCTAGGGGTAGGCGCGCACCTGCGAGCCTGGGGGGTGGAGGAAACTAGAATTCGTGAGTTGAACTGGGGGGATTCCGTGCGCTTGCCGGGCCTGACCATTATCAGTACGCCCACGCGGCACTTTTCGGGGCGGGGGCTGACCAATCAGAATAGCACCTTCTGGTCATCGTGGGTGCTGAAAACCAGTCACCACCGCCTATTTTACAGTGGTGACGGCGGCTACGGGCCGCACTTCCAGGCCATCGGTCGGCGCTACGGCCCCTTCAACCTGGCCCTGATGGAATGCGGGCAGTACGACCGACTATGGACCAACATTCACCTGCTGCCTGAGCAATCGGTGCAGGCGGCGCTCGATGTGCAGGCACAGGTTATGCTGCCAGTGCATTGGGGAGCCTTTGCTGAGGCTAACCACCCGTGGAACGAGCCGGTAGAACGCGCTACAGCGGCGGCGGCCCGCCAGCACTTGGTCCTCACCACGCCCAAGTTGGGACAGCCGGTGGTGTTGGGGCAGCCGCTCCCCCAGCAGCCCTGGTGGCGGGCCCCCGAGCTAAGCAGCCAGCACCCTGAGTAGGTGATAAGTTGCACGTCAGGGCTTAGCGTTATCTTATTACCCGCTGCTATCAGAAGGCCACCCTAGGTCAGATTCGGGGAGAGCTGCGGCTGCCGGCCGTCGGCGAGAGTTTACTGATCCCAGTTTAAAAATGGTGGCGAAATTGCTGAGGCAACAGCTAGGTCTGGCTCTTGAACAGCTTGCTGAAGGACTGTGGATGCGAGTCTGGAACTGGCGTTAATGAAACTGGTCGTATAGAGAAGTATCAGGTCGAGCTACGCTAGGATAACTTGCTGACTGAGCTGGTCGGGCGGGGCGCAAGCCTCCTGTTCAATCTGGTGCAGAATACCGAGCAGCAGGTGCTTGTAAGCTTTCCATTAAAGAAAGCCATCTGAAGCTGGAGTCTGGCAACCTCATAACCCTCGAAAGATGCGCCTCACAGCGCTATCCACAAAACGTTTGCGGAGCGTCGTTTACTAAATGAACTGTGTCAAAAAGCAAGCGGTGCGACCATTTTTTTGGTAAAATCAGCTTGATAGGGTACGCCTGAGGTCACGATGGCATAGGCCTGCTTGAGGAGCTTATTGCAGACGGCAATTAGGGCCAGTTTGCCGTTTTTGCTTTTGGCCACCAGGCGGTCGTAGAGCGCTCGGCACGCGCCGTTTGCCCGGCGAGCGGACCAGCTGCACCTGAATAACTTACTGCGAATCAGTGCGCCACCCATCTTGTTGATCCGCGCTTTGCCCCGCACACTCGTGCCCGAGCTGAACTCGCGCGGGCACAGACCGGCCTTGGCAATGAGCTGACGGTAGTTCTGGAAGCTAGTGAAACCGCCGGCAAAGAGCAGTAAGTACGCCGCCGTCTTGCGGCCGATGCCAGGAATGGAGCAGAGTAGGTGCATTTCAGATGGGTAGCGCGCTTCGATCGTCGTCAACAGCCTGGCTTGCAGTTGTTGTACTTGCTCTTCCAGGTGCAGCAGGGTCTGGCGTAACTGCTCTAGCGCCGCCGGACTCACGACAGGTTGCGCCTGCAGGGCTTCCAAGGCATTGTGGGCCATTGTTTTCTGCCGAATGAGCAATTCCACCACCTGCTCCACTTGGCGACACTCCACGAGCACGGCTTCCTCGGGCTGCCAGCGCGGGGTAGCTTGCTGCTGACCATAACGCAGGAGCCACTGCGCATCCTTGCGGTCGGACTTGCCCTTGCCCAAGTGCAGCTGGATGAAGCGCTTAACGACGAGCGGATTGAGTATGGCTACTTGTGCTCCGGCCGCCACTAAGTGATAGGCTACGGCCAGGTAGTACGGGCCGGTGGCTTCGAGCACGTACAGGCTCTTAGCCTCGCCGCAGCGCACTAACTGCCGAAATCCAACTGGCGTGTTGGCCACTTCCAGGTGCTGCACGTGTGCGCCGACTTGGTGGCACACGGCTAAGGTAGCTTTGCTAACATCTACTCCAACAACTGCTTGCGTGGTGTCCATAGAACAAAGGGAAAAGGTAAAGTACTTTTCTCGTGCCTTCTACAGCGTGCTTTTTCAATCCTACTACAGGCTCTCAGGGCCTAGTGGAACTGTCCAAAGTGGCGGTAGAACAGGAAGGGGATGCTCATTTAGCACGGGCTCGGACGCCCACCGTTATAAGGAATCTTATTCCTTCCTGCCGCAACGAAAACCCAAGTGTCGCAACGAAAACCCAAGTTTAAGCTTCCGCTCAAACATAGGACGTTATAAGCCTCTCTATTTTCCCTTCGTTACTCCCTACTTAACTGTGTGCCTCCGCGAGGTGCCTTTCCAGCAATCCCACCCAATGAAAGTAGACAGCCACTGTCGCCTTTTGGCTGCTATAGAAGTTAGCAAGCCCGCAGCAGGAGATGGACCAAGTCCAGTCTTGAGCCTGGTACCCACTACCGTGGCTTCTCCGCCCCCGGCAGTGGGTACCAGGCTCACAGCCACTGATTCGGCAGCGGCCCTTTCAGCCGCGCCTGCCACTTCTGTCCAGCCAGTGCCTTTAGTGGGCAAACCCGGCCTCAAAGCCGCGTTACGCAATGCCAAGCTAGCCCCTGCAGCCACTAGCACACGTTGATTGCAGGTTTAATCAATAGTTTCCTACGCAAAAGGTCCCGGCTTAAAAAATGAGCCGGGACCTTTTGCGTAGGAAACTACTGCCTGCTGAGCTTCGCTGGGTGCCCCTATGGCCTCCTACTTGGTAAGGCTCAGTCTAGCGGGCTAAGATATCATTTGCTTCAACTCCTGGTAGGTTTTCTGCGATTGAGCGTACTGGCGAGTTACTAATTGGCGAGCCGGACCCACCAAGTTGTGGCTGTTAAGGGCTTCCTCGTAGGCTTTTAGCGCCCATTGCTCGCCGTAGATATTGCTAGCTAGCCCCGTCTCCTCGTCGTGGCCCGTAAAGACGGCAGCCGCTGCCATGAAGCGGCGGTAAAGCTTGCCTTTGAGGGTAGTGCTGATTTCCTGTCCGCCGCCAAGCCGGCGCAACTGGTCGTTTAGCTCACTGGTAAAGCGCTGGCTTTCGCTTACCAAGTGCTGGTAGTAGCCGCGCTGCTGCGGGTCCTGGCTTTCCTGCACGGCCTTTTTATATCCCTCCACTCGGTCGTTGACGAAGTGTAACAGCTTGCGCAAGGTACGGCCTCAGCCTCGTGCTTGTGTCCTTTTTTAGTGGTGCTTGCCACCACGCGTGAGCCGCCGCACGAGCAGTACTAGCAACGTTCCGCCAACAACTTTTTTGGTGGTGCTGAGTTTGTTGAAGCTGACAGTTGCTTTGTTGGCGTTTGCCTTCACCGACTGTGGCAGCTGGTCCAATAGGTCAGCTAATCCACCCTGGGTGGGTGAGTGCCTGCTTGGCTTTATTGAGCAATGAAGCTGCTTCGGGCTGGGGCAGGCTGTCGCCGTGCGGGAGTAATTGAGAGGGCTGGTTCATAGTAATCAAGAAAATGGAAAGGATAAATTAGTCTTCTTACACAACGCACTAGGCTCTGCTTAGGCAGGTAATGCGGGCAGCTTTCAGCAGTTGCTTACTAAAGATTAAGCACTTAAGTTGGTTACTGGTTGTCAGCTAGCGCCTGCTGAGACTTTTTCTCCACCATGATGAGGAGCTTGCCAAAGCATTCGATAAACTTCTGCACACCATAGTCCTGTTCTTGTCGAGCCAGTGAATGGCTACTAGTGCTTTCATCACGAGAGTGACAGGTAAGAAAGCCGTTATACCAGTGCGCGTCGAGCCTGCGTGACTTATTAACGTAAACTGTTCAGGCCCAGTAACCCTTTTGGGCTCTTAGTCCTCTAACTAATGTGCAGGCAGCCAACAAAAAACGGCCCACTGCCATGCGGGCCGTTTTTGTCAACGCTAAAATTTAGATGCGGTAGGACCTACTTACTGCGGGTCGGGGCTTTTTTAACTGGAGCCTTGCGGGCCGAAGCTTTCTTCTTGGCCGACACAGGCGAAGTCTTGCCTTGCTTCAGCAGCTGAGTTACCGTGGGGGCTGAGCCGTATTTGGTCTCAGCGGCGTTGGCTTCGCCGGTCAGGTAGGGGTCAAAATCAACCCGACGGTTCAATGCTTGCCCAGTCTTGGATTTATTATCGGCAATGGGCTTGGTTTCCCCGTAGCCGCGGGCCTCAATACGGTTAGCAGGCACGCCTTTGCTCAGCATGTAGGTGCGGGCCGAAGCGGCACGCTCGTAGCTCAGGCGCAGGTTGTGATTGTCGTCGCCCAAGTTGTCCGTGTGACCAGCAATACTCAGACTGTAGTCTGGGTAGTCATTCATGATTTGTACCATCTGCTGCAAGCGGGGGTAGGACGAGGCTTTCAGCGTGGCCTTGTCGAAGTCGAAGTTGATGTACTTGGTGGCTTCGTTGAGAATCTTACGC
>CALMOO010000329.1 GCA_937871705.1 uncultured Hymenobacter sp. | reverse complement strand
ACATAGCAGAGGTAGAAAGTGGGTGGGGAAAGTTGCCAGTGCGAATGTGAGGAGGAACGACGAGGCAGTCGCACCCAAACGATTCCTAAACGTCTCGTCTTGCTGCGACTGCCTCGTCGTTCCTCCTCACATTCGCACTGACAAGTGCTTGTTAAATAAGCTGAACGTAGCGTGCCGTTCCGGGAGAGGCGAGCATCATCTCACCTTTACCTTCCTCACCCCGAAACGGCAGCTAAGCTAGTACCCGGGGTTTTGCTGCGCCAGCGGGTTCGTATTAAGCTCGCCCTGCGGAATAGGAAACACTAAGTAGTTGGCATTGGCCGCAGCCGGCGTTTTCTGCTGTTGCTTGATAATGTCCAGAGCAGTCACTACGTGCGTAGCCGAGGGGTCTGCTATCGTCTGGCGGGCGTAACGAATTAGGTCCCACCAGCGCTCGCCCTCAAAGGCCAGCTCCAGACGGCGCTCACGGTCGATTGCGTTGCGGAGAGCTTGCTTGGTCAGAGCTTGGGGCGAGTCTATCGTGAACGCCGGTAGGCCAGCACGCTGTCGCACTAGGTTCAACGGGGCCAGCGCGGCAGTGCTGGGGCCGGTTTGCTCATTAATGGCTTCGGCCTGGGTCAGCAGCACTTCAGCGTAGCGCAACACGTAGGTATTGTCGGGCGAGTTGAAGAAGTTAGGGCTGCTCGTCCACTTATACACAAATGGCCCTTTGTCGTTGCCACCTCCCTTGCCGGCATCAACGTAACTAACGTGGTCGCGGCCAGCGTTGGTTTTGCCATTATAGGCCCAGCGCTTATCGTTCACAGTGTCGGCGAAGCTGATAAGCTCGTCCGTAGGAATGTTGAACTTTGGATAAGAGTAGGAGGCCGGCGGCGATGGCAGTATCTCATCGGGAAGGAAGTTGCCGCTCTCAGTAGTGCCGTTAAAGTAGACCTCAAACAGCGACTCGCTACCCTTATTCTCGGCCGGAAACAGCGACTTGAAAGTAGTATTGAGCGTAACACCCGTCACAGCTTGGGCAGCGGCCTGCGCAGCGGCCCAGTTGCGGCGCGTTAGCTGCACGCGGGCCAGCAGGGCGTAGGCGGCGTTTCTGCCGGCCCGGTTGGGGTTGCTGGCCGGCATGTGCAGGGCGGCACTCTGCAAGTCGGCTATCACTTGTGTATACACATCGTCGGCCGAAGCGCGGGCCAGGTTGATGTCGGCCGACGCGCCACTTTCGCTGGGCGACAGGCGTAGCGGCACCCCGCCGTAGGCCCGCACCAGATTGAAGTAGTTCAGGCCCCGGATAAAGTGGGCCTCCGCTAGAATCTGGCTGCGGCGGACCGTGTCCATTGCCACGGTAGGCACGTACTTCAGCACCACGTTGGCGCGGTTCACGCCGGTGTAGGCTTGCCGGTACACGTTATAAATCTGGCTGGTGTTAGGCGTCCAGATTATTTTTTCCAGCGCGTTCACGTCGCCGTTGGTCGAGGTGCAGTTATCGCCGGGCATTTCGCCCATCGTTATCAGGTCCTGGGCGTAGCCGCCAGCTCCTTGCAGAGCATCATAGCACGAAGTCAGGCTGGCCTCGGCATCGTCGGCACTTTTGAAGAAGTTGGCGGGGGCAATAGTGCCCAGTGGCTCGCGGTCGAGAAAGCTTTTGCAACCAGCCAGCATAGTCAGCGCGCCGAGCGCCGCAATAAATATCTTTTTCATGGGAATTCAGAAACTGGTCAGTTATCAGAAGGTAGCGTTGATGCCGACGGTATACGTGCGGGTTTGCGGGTACACGCCGAAGTCCGTGCCCAGGCCAGTAGTCGAGTTGAAGTTGGCGTTCACGTCGGGGTCGTAGCCCTTGTAGTGCGTCCAAGTTATCAGGTTTTGAGCCGTTGCGTAGAGGCGCAGGTTCTGAATGGCGGCGAGCTTGCTCAGGCTAGCGGGAAAGTTGTAAGCCAGCGTCACGTTCTTGAGGCGCACGTAGGAGCCATCTTCCAGCCAGCGGGCCGAGAAACGGTTGTTACCCTCTGGGTCGTAGCGCACCGCGCGCGGCATATCAGTGTTGGTGTTGCTGGGCGTCCAGTGGTTAAGCACGCTGGTGCTCTGGTTCAGGGGGTCCGACTGTGACTCCAACGCCTGGCGGGTAGCGTTGTAAATCTGGTTGCCAAACACGCCCTGGAAGAATACGCTCAGCTCGACGCCTTTGTACGAGAAGTTGTTGGTCACGCCTGCGAAGGCTTTGGGGTTGGGGTTGCCGATAACTTGGCGGTCGTCGTCGTTCACTACCCCGTCGCCATTAAGGTCCGCAAACTTCACGTCGCCGGGTTGCAGGGTTTGGCCATTTTGCTTGGGTAAGGCCGCACCTTCAGCCGCGCTCTGCACAATGCCCTGGTACACCCAGCCGTAGAAGGCGCCCAGCGGCGAGCCTACCTGCGAGATGCTGGTGCCGTTCAGAATAAAGCGCGAGGCGTTCACCCCTGCATCGTTCACCTGCTGGCCCAGGTCCAGAATTTTGTTGCGGTTGCCCGAGATGTTGAAGTTGGTTGTCCAGCCAAAACCATTGTTTTCGGCTACTACGTTGGTCGTCGTCAGCGCAATTTCGATGCCCTTGTTCTCGACGCTACCCACGTTTTGAAACACGCTCAGGTTGTCGATGCCCGAGCTGGTTGGTAGCGGCACGCTCAGCAGCAAGTCTCTGGTTTGCTTGCTATAAATATCGAACGTGAAGTTGAGGCGGTTGTTAAGCAGGCTCAAGTCCAGGCCAGCATTATACTGGTAAGTACGCTCCCAGTGCAGGTCGTTATTGCCGATTTGGGTCTGCGTGATGCCGCCCGAAACGGTCGAGCCTGAACCTTGGTAGTTCGAGCCTACGCCGTATTGCGAGAAACGCTGGTAGGTATAAATCTCTTGGTTGCCGTTGGCCCCGAAGCTAGCGCGCACTTTCAAGTCCGACACCGGCCCGCCCTGCGGAAAAAAGTTTTCCTTCGACACGCGCCACGCCGCGCTCACGGCCGGGAAGTAGCCAGACTGGTACTTGTCGATAAAGCGGCTGGTGCCATCGGCCCGCAGGCTGGCTTGCAGCAGGTAGCGACCATCGTAGTCGTAGTTGGCCCGCCCAAAGAAGCTCATCAGCGCCCACGAGTCGGCGTAGCTATATGGGATGCCTACTACCGACGTGCCAGCGCTCAGGTACGGCACGGCATTGGTCGGGAAGCCGCGTACCTCGGCGCCTGCAGTGTTGCGGTTGCTGGCCTGCTGCGACTCGCCGGCCAGCAAGGTCAAGTGGTGCTTGTCGCCACTGAGGGTCGGGTTCCAGGTCAGCGTGTTCTCATTCAGCCAGATAACTTGGTTGTTGCTGGCCGTACGGGCGTCGCCACGCGTGGTGGGGTCTGAGTTGCTGGTGCCGGGATAGTTGCGGCTGGTAAACTGGTTTTCGTTCTGGGTGCGGAAATCAATGCCCAGCGACGAGCGTAGCTTCAAGTTCTTCAGAATGTCGAACTCGGCGTAGACGTTGCCCACGCTCTGGTACACAATAGCCTGGTTAGTGCTTTCCAGAATGTTGCCAATCGGGTTGTCAAAGTTCTGGAAGGGATTCACCCCGTAGGTGCCGTCGGCATTACGCACCGGAATGGTCGGAATCTGCGTTAGGGCCCCGAGCACCGTGCCCGAGTTGCCAATGCCCGACTCCGAGCGGGTGCTGCCGTTAGTGTGGCTGCGGCTCAGGTTCAAGTTCAGGCCTACCCGTAGCCGCTGGCTCACGGTCTGCTCCAAGTTAATCTTGAAATTGTAGCGGTCGAAGCCCGAGTTCAGGCTGATGCCATTCTGCTTGAAGTAGCCGCCGCCCACGTAGTAGCGGGTTTTGTCGGTGCCGCCGCTCACATTGAGCTGGTAGTTCTGCAAGTTGGCGGGGTGGTACAGCTCGTCCTGCCAGTCAGTGTTATAGGGCCCGCGGTCGTTGGGGTGGTTAGGGTCAACGTTAACGGGATTGTTAACATCCGTGAAGGCGGGGGCCAAACCCCCACCGGCCAACACGTCATTGTACTCCTGCGCAAACTGGCTAGAATTGAGCACGCTCAGCTTCTTGCGCAAGTACTGGCGGCCGAAATACACCGAGAGGCCCACCTGGGCCTGGCCGGCCTTGCCGTGCTTGGTCGTGATTACTACTACCCCGTTGGCTGCGCGCACCCCGTAGATGGCCGCCGCTGCTCCGTCTTTGAGCACGTCGATGCTCTCGATGTCGTTGGGGTTAATCGTATTCAGCGGGTTGAGGCGCTGGTTACCATTGGTAATCTCCTGCTGGTAGTCAGGTAGTACCGGCACCCCGTCGATAACGTACAGCGGCGAAGCATTGAGACTGAGCGTGGCCGCGCCGCGCACCCGTATCTCAACACCCGCGCCGGGCGCGCCCGAGGGCGGCGTCACTTGCACACCGGCCGCCTGACCCTGCAAGGCCTGGTCGAAGCCGGCCACCGGCTGCCGCGCCAGGGCCGCGCTGCCCACCGAAACTACCGAGGTCGAGAGGTCCTGGCGGGTCTGGGTGCCGTAGCCTACCACCACTACTTCCTTCAGCGACTGCTGGTCGTCGCTCAGCTGGACGGCAATGGTGCTAGTGGCGCCCGCCACGGCCAGCTCCTGGCTTTTAAAGCCTATCGAGCTGAACACTAGCGTGCTGTTTTCAGGCACGCTCAGCGAGAACGTACCGTCGGGGCCGGTCGAGGTGCCGGTAGTGGTGCCTTTCACCAGCACCGTTACGCCGGGCAGCGGCTCACCCTTGGCGTCGGTTACGCGGCCCGCCACGGGCACGTTCTGCGGCGCGCTGGCCACGGCCAGGGGGGTAGGAAAGCCCGCGGCGGCAGTACCCGTTACTACAAAGTAGTTATCGCGCAGCTCTTTAAATTGCAGCGATACCTGCGGCAGCACGTCGGCTAGCTTATCGGCCAGCGAGCCGGTGGTGGTTGCCTGCGGCAGTACGCGCTTGTTATCTACCAGGCTGCTTTCGTAGAAGATGGTGGCGTGGTACTCGCTTTCCCACTGCTTGAGCAGCGCTTTCAGCAGCACCGATTTGGGGGTGGTAGGGGCCGTAGTGGGCTCGCTTTGACGCAGCGAGTTTACGGCTAGAAACTGGGCGTACGAGGGGGCGCTCAACAACTGCAGCACCGCTACGCTCGCCGCTACGCACGCAGGGCGGGCCACCGGCCAGCCCAGGTAAGTAAGGGGTTTGTTCATAAAAGGGTGGGGAAGGAAAATAAAATTTAAGGTTGCTCTTTGAGTGTTAATTGATTGCCATGTCGGATGGCGCTCAGGTGAAAAGTTTCTGCCAGGGCTTGTAGCAGCACGTCGAGGTCGCGCACGGGCACGGTGCCCGTCACCTTGCGCTCATTGAGCGCGGGCGTAGCCACCACTACTTGTAAGCCATAGGTGTCTTGCAGCCGGGTAGCCAGCTCGGCCACGGAGGTTTCGTCGAGTACCAGTTCGGCATCTTTCCACGAAGCGTAGGGCGCGGTGTGCACTTTGCCGTAGGCTGTTACCACGGGCTGCGCGGGCTGGATTTCGCGGGTCTCGACCAGTTCGCCCGGTTTCAGCAGCACATCGGGCTGCTGGCGGTCGTCGAAGAGCACCCGCACCTTGCCCGAGAGCAACACTACCCGGCCCTGGTCGCGACGCCGCGACACGGTGAACTTGGTGCCCAGCACCTCCACGTTGAAGCCCGCCGTGGTGTGCACCAAAAAGCGCTGGTTATCAGCTTGATGCTGCACCGAGAAGTAGGCTTCGCCATCGAGCCACACCTCGCGGGGCTTGCCTGGCGCCCACGCCGAGGGGTAGCGTAGGCTCGAATGCCCATTCAGCGTTACGCTAGAGCCATCGGGAAGCTGCAGGGTCTTGGTTTGGCCGTAGGCCGTGGCGTACGCCACGGCGGTAGCGGGCCGGTGCGAGTAGAGCCACCAGCTGCTGCCACCCAGCAGGGTGCCCGCTACGGCAGCGGCCGCCGCCCAGCGGCGCCACATCGGGGGGGTAGGTGCCGGCAGCGAGCGAGAGGGCTGGGCAAACGCTAATTGCACGTGCAGGCGCGTCAGCATCGCCTTGTAGTCGGGCGCCTCGGGTGCAGCGGTGTGGCTGGGCGCGGTGGCCAGCTGTTCCCAGTGCTCGCCCATCCAGTGCTGAGCCAGCAGTTGGTTGGCGGGCTGGCTTAGCCAGGCGCGCACGGTTTCGGCTTCGGTCAGGCTGGCCGTGCCTTGCACGTAGGCCGAAAAAGAAGCTTGAGTAATAGCTGAAGGCATAGGCAGCGCAAAAGGCGCTAAGCGGCAAGTGCCGCCCGAGCGAGTGGTTAGTCACAATCGCTGAGCTAGTTTCTCCCGTGAGAAGGCTAGCAATCCACAATCGTTTGCAGTACTACACCGCAACCCGCTTACCCCCCTTAGTTTGGCCTAAATTTTTTTTAAATTTAATCTGCTCGACCCTGATTTCATTGCCCGGCTTTAGTAGAAAATGTACCTGCCGCGCGCAGTGAAACACAACATTTGTCGAACTTAAACTGCTTGTTCACAGCAGCAAGCAGCTGGGTATGCCAGCCGCAAAGCCATACAGGTAGGTATGCAGCCAGGCTTTGGTAGGCCTACCCCCCAGGCCGAGGGCAAGGCCGCTCAGACGAGCTAGCGTATTGGTGCTCTGCGCCAAGTTGGCCAGCGAATCGGGGGTAGCAACTCGGCGGCCGTCGAGCGGGGCATACAGCTCCAGGCTCGACTTCAGCAGCGAGTCGGCCGCCAGGGCCTGAGCTTCTTCTGGGTTCATGCCCGCGCGGTAGAAAAGCCAGTTGCGCAGTTGCACCCGCGCAGGCGCGTGCTCACCGCCAATGGTGAATTGCCTGGCTAGCAGCTTCTCGGGCAGGCTGCCCACCAGGGTACTATCCAGGTAAAGCAGGGTTTCGCCGCGCGCGTAGTAGTGCGTCAGCACCAGGTGGTGCCACTTATTGTCCGCCACCGATTTGGTGCTGGTAAGCCGGCCGCCCTTTGCCGACGCATACGTGAGCCCGCCGCGCCGCTCAATGCGCAGGTAGCCGGCCGCCGTGCTGTCTTTCAGCTCCAGCAGTTGGCCCGGCGCCGCGGCCCGAAAGCTGATAGCCTGCGTAAATGGATGCACCAGCGCCTCGGGCACAAAGCGAATAACGGTGGCCGGCGCCCGGCGGCTTTTCGCGAACGTGACGTAGGAAGTCAACTGCTTTTTCGGAATGGGCTTGCCCGCCCGAAGCGCGTCGAACAAGGACGGCACCCAGGCGTGGGCCAGCTCGGCGTGGCCGAGGTCGTTGGGGTGTAGGGCATCGTCCCAGTAGCCGGCGGCCCAGCGGCCGTGGCCGTCGTCGATGGCCCCGAGCAGGTTCACGGTGGGCACGGCCCAGGCGTGCAGCAGCAGGTTCATCTGCTTGATAAAGGCGTAGTCGGTGGGCGTGTAGTCGTTGCGAGTGTAGGTATTGGTAACCACGGGCACCATGCCCTGGGCCCGCGCCATGCCAATGAGCTTCAGCATGTTGGCTTTAAACTGGTCAAACACGGGCTGGCCGCCGGTGTGGATGCCCTCGTTGCCCAGCGCCAACGCGTACAC